>NZ_FXAS01000078.1:0-4545 GCF_900177785.1 Cedecea sp. NFIX57
CGAGCTTTTTCTTCTGGTGCGTTATCGATCTGGTCGAATGCACGAGCAGAACCACCGTAGGTTTTAGCCAGAACGGTAGTGATTGCAGCGGTCAGCGTTGTTTTACCATGGTCAACGTGGCCGATAGTACCGACGTTAACGTGCGGTTTTGTACGTTCAAACTTTTCTTTAGACATCGATTGTCCCTCTAAGACACGGATAAATCGGTGATATCACCACATCAACCAGGCATATGCCTGAATTAGCTGAATGCATTAACAGAAGAGAAACAGGGAGGAGATAAAGAAGTGGTGCTGATAGGCAGATTCGAACTGCCGACCTCACCCTTACCAAGGGTGCGCTCTACCAACTGAGCTATATCAGCACATCTTGTTGGAGCGGGCAGTGGGAATCGAACCCACATCATCAGCTTGGAAGGCTGAGGTAATAGCCATTATACGATGCCCGCATCCTGGAACTCGGCTACCTGAATCTTTCTGTACTGAATATGAGAGAAGGCCTCTCAGTATTCGAGCCGACAAACTGCTTGTCTATCGTCTCGGGCTTCGCAGTGCGTTGCCGAATATGGTGGTGGGGGAAGGATTCGAACCTTCGAAGTCGATGACGGCAGATTTACAGTCTGCTCCCTTTGGCCGCTCGGGAACCCCACCTGGGGTACTTGATGGTGCCGGCTACCGGAATCGAACTGGTGACCTACTGATTACAAGTCAGTTGCTCTACCTACTGAGCTAAGCCGGCATCAAGTAGCGCGCATTCTAGGAAGAGAGCGCCGCGCATGCAACAAAAAAATCGCATAAAATGCACTACCGCTCACATTTTGCGCTAGATCTCGAAAATATGGTGGCTAAAGCACCAATTAAGAGCAAATTTCCATCGTTTCCAACATTCGTTTTTTCTCGAGTCAGGTGTCTGGCAATGCCTGAATGGCAAATAATAATCCCAGGAAATAAGACTACACGTCTAAAATGGCTCCTGGCCCTCTTCTTTCACTAAAGCGCAACGTGATGTACCCGCCGTAATACATCACTGTTAGTGATTTTTTCTTATCGTTCTCTTCATTCAGGTGTTACCCTCCTGCCCACTGTTGAAAAGTTAAATACGCTGCATACTTTTGATACAGAACGCTGAGTCTCTTACGTTCTGGAATGTAGCGCGTAAATTTTGTCCTGAATTACAGGCAGAAGCATGCTTATGAGTAATAAAGAGCAAATGTTGGCAACAACCCCTTATCTACAATTTGACCGGAGCCAATGGGCAGCATTGCGTGACTCTGTTCCCATGACGTTAACCGAAGGGGAAATCGCCCGGTTAAAAGGCATTAACGAAGACCTCTCCCTGGAAGAGGTGGCAGAGATTTACCTGCCTCTGTCTCGACTGCTCAACTTCTATATCAGTTCAAACCTGCGCCGCCAGGCTGTACTTGAGCAGTTTCTTGGCACCAATGGCCAACGTATTCCCTATATTATCAGTATTGCGGGTAGCGTTGCGGTAGGGAAAAGCACTACAGCACGCGTGTTGCAGGCGCTACTCAGTCGTTGGCCAGAGCATCGTCAGGTTGAACTGATTACCACCGACGGCTTCCTTCATCCAAACAAAGTGCTCAAAGAGCGCAATTTGATGAAGAAGAAAGGGTTCCCGCAATCCTATGATATGCATCGTCTGGTGAAGTTTGTCTCTGATATCAAATCTGGCGCAACCAACGTGACAGCACCGGTATACTCGCATTTGGTGTATGACGTGATCCCTGACGGCGATAAGACAGTTGCCCAGCCGGATATCTTGATTCTGGAAGGGTTAAACGTCCTGCAAAGCGGGATGGATTATCCTCACGATCCGCACCATGTATTTGTTTCTGACTTCGTCGATTTTTCTATATATGTCGATGCGCCGGAAGAGCTATTACAGAATTGGTATATAAACCGTTTCTTAAAATTCCGTGAAGGTGCATTTACCGATCCAAACTCTTATTTCCATAGCTATGCAAAGCTTTCTAAAGATGAAGCTATAAATATTGCAACTCAGCTATGGAGTGAAATTAATTTATTGAATTTAAAACAAAATATATTACCGACTCGCGATCGTGCGAGCTTGATTATGACAAAGAGTGCTAATCATGCCGTTGATTGTGTCAAACTGAGAAAATAATAAAGTGAGGGGGATCCCCCCTCATTTTAATTTGCTCCGCGCAGCGATATCTCGCCACCAACCCAAGCTTTTATTACCCCATTCTGCTCTAGCAACAATCCACCCTGTTCATTAATACCGCGAGATATTCCATGAACCTCTCGTTCGCCAATAATGAGTTTTACCGGCCGATTGATAAAGTTATCCAGCTTTTCCCAACGAGGGAGGAACGGTAATAAACTTTCCTGCTCAAAGAGTTGCAATGCCGTCCGTAGCTCTTGAATCAGAGTGACCGCCAGTGTATTTCGATCAATGCGAATACCAGCTTCCTGGAGATTGATCCATCCCTGATTAATCACATCCGTAGCAACATTACGCATCGCAAGATTGATCCCAGCACCGATAACAATTTGCGCGGCATCCCCTGTTTTTCCAGTGAGTTCAACCAGAATACCAGCGAGCTTACGGTCGTTCAGATAGAGGTCGTTTGGCCATTTTACCCTGACGTCTTCAGCACCAAGACGCTGTAATACTTCCGCCATAACAATGCCAATAACCAGGCTGAGTCCAATTGCCGCAGCTGGCCCCTGCTCCAGACGCCAGTACATCGACAAATAGAGATTTGCCCCAAAGGGAGAGAACCACTGGCGGCCTCGTCTGCCGCGTCCAGCCTGCTGGTATTCGGCTATACATGCATCGCCAGACTGAAGGGTATTGAGACGGTCAAGCAGGTACTGGTTGGTAGAATCAATCACCGGGAGTACAGCCACGCTCCCGTTCTCTATTTGTGACTTAATAAAGCTCTCATCCAGTAATTGGATAGGCTCCGGCAAACTATATCCTTTACCCGGCACAGTGAATACATCAATACCCCAGTCTCGCAGAGTCTGTACGTGCTTATTAATAGCCGCGCGGCTCATGCCTAACTGCTCACCCAGTTGCTCACCTGAATGAAACTCACCGTCTGCCAGAATACTTATTAACGTTAACGGTACCCGATTGTCTTTCACGCGATAGTCTCCACGGCGCTGACTTCACCTTTGCCGCCCATAAAACGAACCTCTGGCTCAAGCCAGACATCAAACTTTTCACCTACCTGCTGGCGTACGTAGTGTGCAAGGGCAACAATATCTGCGCTGCTGGCATTTTCTTCATTAATGATGACCAAAGCCTGTTGCCGATGAACCGTAGCTCCACCGATGCGATAGCCCTTGAGCTGGCATTGATCGATCAACCAACCTGCAGCAAGTTTAACGCTGCCATCTGGCTGAGGGTAATGTGGGACGTTAGTGCCGCAGACAATGAGTTTTTCCGCCTGTTTCGCGCTAATAACGGGATTTTTGAAGAAACTACCAGCATTACCATTCACTTTTGGGTCGGGTAGTTTCGATGTCCTCATATTGCAGACACTTTCAAAAACCTGCTGGGGTGTAACGGTTGCAGGATCCAGTTTAGCCAGGTCACCATAGCTGAGAATTGGCCTCCACATTTTAGGCAAGCGATAACCTACTGCGACAATGGCAAAACGATCCTGGTAGTCATGTTTAAAGATGCTGTCCCGGTAGCCAAAACGGCATTCTTCATTTGTTAGGCGTATTGCCTGACCACTGCTTAGCTCAACGCAATCGACATAATCACATACCTGTTTAATTTCAACACCATATGCACCGATATTTTGAATGGGCGATGAGCCAGCACAGCCGGGGATCAGAGCAAGGTTTTCCAGACCCGGCATACCTTTCTGGAGAGTGTATTCCACGAGAGAATGCCAATTTTCACCGGCACCAACATGCAGTAACCACGCATCATCGGTTTCAATCACCTGAATCCCTTTAATGCGATTAACAATCACCGTCCCTTCAAAGTCCTGCAGGAAAAGGATGTTACTGCCTTCCCCCAGGATAAGTACTGGCTGATTAGCCTGCGACGATTCCGCCCATGCTTCAGTAAGCTGTTGTACAGATTCAGCGATGACAATATGTGCCGCAGTTGCTTGAATACCGAAGGTATTGAAGGGTTTAAGAGAGGAGTTCATGTCAGCCATTTTCCGGAGTAATAACCCGAGTAGTTTACCCGATCCTGTTGGGAATGGCTTGCCTGTCTCAGTAGTACGCACATAGCAAAAAGGCCCAGTCTTTCGACTGAGCCTTTTGCTTTTATTTGATGCCTGGCCGTTGTATGCCAGGCTGTCCTGCCCGTCACCCTGCGGGCAGCCTCCGGCTGTGCAAAATCGTTCCTGACGATTTTGTCCTGCTCTCTGAGAGTTGAAAGTGGCAGAAACCAGAAAACAAAAAACCCCAGCCATCAGGCTGAGGTTTTCTGTTTTATTTGATGCCTGGCAGTTCCCTACTCTCGCATGGGGAGACCCCACACTACCATCGGCGCTACGGCGTTTCACTTCTGAGTTCGGCATGGGGTCAG
>NZ_FXAS01000132.1:0-1229 GCF_900177785.1 Cedecea sp. NFIX57
TGAATCGCCACGGATAATCTAGACACTTCTGAGCCGTTGATAATATAGGTTTTCATATTCAGCCGGTGGCATCTGCTCGCTCGAACCATGCCGACGCTTACTGTTATAAAACATTTCGATATAATCAAAAATATCGCTTCTGGCTTCGTCTCTCGTTCCGTAGATCCTTTTCTTAATCCGTTCGCGTTTCAGTAGCTGGAAAAAGCTTTCCGCAACCGCGTTGTCATGGCAGTTACCGCGACGACTCATGCTGCCTTCCAGACCGTGTGATTTCAGGAACGACTGCCACTCATGACTCGTGTACTGACTGCCCTGATCAGAGTGAACCAGTACCTGCTTTTGAGGATTACGCCTCCACACCGCCATAAGTAATGCGTTCAGGACAATCTCTTTTGTCATGCGGGGTTGCATTGACCAGCCGATAACTTTTCGGGAGAACAGGTCAACCACCACGGCCAGATACAGCCAGCCTTCGTGGGTTCGGATGTAGGTTATGTCCGTCACCCAACGCTCATCCGGTGAGTCCGGATTGAACTGCCGCTGGAGCTTGTTGGGTGTCACGATGCTGGCTTCTCCTTTACGTGCACGTGGGCTGCGGTACCCAACCTGAGCTTTTATTCCGGCACGCTTCATCAGCCGCCAGACCCGGTTCACTCCGCACTGCTGTCCGGTATCACGCAGATCGAGATGGATCTTGCGATAACCATAGACGCAGCCAGATTCAAGCCAGAACTGTTTGATCTGCCCGGTCAGCATCTGGTCTGTCTGGTGACGCTGTGAATGTGGCTGCTTAAGCCAGAAATAAAATCCACTCGGATGGACATCCAGAACCCTACAGAGCAAACGAACAGGCCAGCAACGGCTGTTGTCGCGGATAAAGGCGTACCTCAGTCGGACAGCTTTGCGAAGTACGCCGCGGCTTTTTTTAATATGTCCCGTTCGTCCGTAACCCGCTTCAACTCTTTCTGAAGACGGCGGATCTCGGCCTGAGCATCTGACTGTTCATTATGAGTGGAAGAATCCGGACCGTACTTCTTTATCCAGGCGTAAAGACTGTGAGTGGTGATATCGAGACGTGTTGCAACACTGGAAACAGAGTGACCACGATCAACAACCTGTTTGACTGCTTCAATTTTAAACTCTTCAGGATAACGCTTACCGCTCATGGGCACCTCTCTTTAAGTCATCTTAAATGACTCTGAGGTGTCTGTTAAACCTGTGGCGATTCA
>NZ_FXAS01000038.1:0-35993 GCF_900177785.1 Cedecea sp. NFIX57
ATGGAATGTGAAGCGAAGACCCTACGGGTTGGAGCTTAGTACGCCCCTATGGGGCGCCAAAGCAATGCCGCCTTCTATGAAGGCGGATTTTTACTAAATAAAAGCGGATTTTCGGGGCGTTTTATGCGGATTTTTTGCTGTTCTGCGCGGCCTGTTGCTGCATGAAAACCGGGCTCAGTGTCTGGCCTGATTATCTGTCCGGGATGCCCTGTCAGGCCGGAACCCGATGGCCGTCAGAATATCCCGATCGTCCTCCGCATAATGCACGTCAACCCCGCTTGCCAGATGAACGGATAAGGCTTCGCGGATACTGGCGGCAGCGCGGTCGAGGGCGCATCCCTGACCCTTTCCGGCAGTTCGCTGAGGTGCATCAGCTCGGGTGCCAGGGCAACGGCCAGCGCCGTGCCGTTCTTCTGCATAAAGGCGTGGAGCTGGCGACGGACGCTGATTCGCTGCACTGCTTCATGGTCGCGGATGTAACATCCGGCAGACTGACTCACCTCCCGTTTTTTCAGGTCGGCGGCATCGCGCAGCGCCTGTATTTCCTCCGGCTCCGGGGGGCTGCCGGTGAGCTCCCGCTCCCGGAGTGCCATCTCTGCCTGTGCCAGCCCGGCTTTGGCATTCAGCCAGGCGGTTTTGCTTTTCTGGCAGACCTCAAAGGCCTGCTCCAGTGGTGTACGGTTCATACCTGTTCTCCTGAATCAGTGGCGCAGTGACGATCGGGCGCAGTCCAGCACGCGACGGGGTGGCACAGCGGCAGCCGGAGCTGGCTCAGGCGGGACGGTCTCTGCCGGAGGGCGTATCACCTCGTCAATGGATTCGATGGTGCGGAACGTGGCCGAGCAGAACACATTCACGCACTGGAGATAGCTCTGTTTGACGTTATCCGACAGGTAACGACTGGTGCGCACATGGGCAGCCTTTTTGCAGTACGGGCAGCGCATCATGCTCTTGTGTAGTGGCACAGTAAATTTGGCCACCTGAATAGAGGTGATATCATCGCCTCATAGCCAAAACAGGTGACATGATGACCGGACGTAACAGACGTAATTTTAGCCCCGAGTTTCGCCTCGAAGCTGCCCAGCTTGTACTCGATCAGCACTACACCGTTGCCGCTGCTGCCATGGCAATGAATGTCGGCAAATCAACGATGGATAAGTGGGTCCGGCAGTTGAAAGAAGAGCGAGCGGGAAAATCACCTGTAGCTTCACCCATGACGCCTGAGCAGATTGAAATGCGCGAACTCAAGAAGAGGCTTCAACGCGTTGAAATGGAAAGAGATATATTAAAAAGGCTACCGCGCTCTTGATGTCAGACTCCCTGAACAGTTCTCATTAGTTGAGAAACTCAGCGCGCGGTTTCCTGTTGCCGTTGTGTGCAACGTGTTTGGGGTTCATCGCAGCAGCTACAAATACTGGCGGCAGCCAAAGAAGCCTGATGCCACACGTGTGACCTTGCTCAGTCTTGTCCGTGAAAGCTATCGCGAAAGTAATGGCTCCGCAGGTGCACGTAATATCGCCATGATGGTCACCACGAAAGGCGTAAAACTGAGCCGCTGGCGGGCAACAAAGCTAATGAAAGAACTTAATCTCATTAGTTGTCAGCATCCGGGCCATCAATATAAGAAAGCGTCCAGGGAACACGTCGAGATCCCCAATTATCTGGGGCGCCAGTTTGCTGTAACAGAGCCTAATCAGGCGTGGTGCGGCGACGTGACCTGTATCTGGACAGGTAAACGCTGGGCTTATTTAGCTGTCGTGCTTGATCTGTTTTCCCGTAAACCGGTTGGCCGGGCGATGTCATTTTTCCCGGACTCTGTCCTGACAGCAAAAGCACTGTCGATGGCCTGGGAAGCACGAGGAAAGCCGGCTAATTTGCTGTATCACTCGGATCAAGGAAGCCACTATACCAGCAGGAATTTCAGGCAGTTACTGTGGAGATATCAGATAAAGCAAAGCCTGAGTCGTCGGGGAAATTGCTGGGATAATAGTCCAATGGAACGGTTCTTCAGAAGCTTGAAGACTGAGTGGGTACCGGGTAATGGATACGCTAATTTTAGCGAAGCCAGCATAGCGATAACGAATTACATCACAGGTTATTACAGCCAGCTAAGACCTCATCAATACAATGGTGGTCTGACGCCGAATGAATCAGAGCGATTGTTTTGGAAAAACTCTAAAGCCGTGGCCAGTTTTGCTTGACCACTTCACATTCTACCGTTTTAAGAATTATTTAGGAATAAATCTTACGCATCCAACATAGAGTAAGAATAAAAGGGTAGGTCATGAAACCTACCCTGTATGGTTATCTTTTATTTATTTTTTCTAACAGATGTACAACTGATTTGCCAACGGCAAATGACAGATTAACAGGAACCGCATTCCCTATTTGCTTATATTTTGCTGACATTGGGCCTTCAAATACCCAGCCATCGGGGAAGGTCTGTATTCTTGCGTACTCACGCACTGTTAATGGTCGTGTTTCTTCCGGGTGGCAACGCTCTGTTTGTTTCTGCGCTGGGGCACATGTTAAAGTTAGGCTTGGTTCATCCCACGATAAGCGACGAGCCATACCAGTTTTGCCACCGCCTAAGTAAAAACTCTTGAGCATGTATTCTTTTTGAATATCCTCTGGAAGATCTCTCCAGTAGCCACCAGGAGGAACCATGCTTAGAATCTCGGCTTTTCTTTTAGGATACTTTTGTCCTTCAGACTCTGGCACGTCGCTATCGTACAGCTCTCCCTTTTTTAAAGCATCTTTAAGTGTTAATATTTTATTGTAAGAAGAAGGCCACTCATATTCGATGCCATTAGCAAGATCATTTCTTACAGCCACTATAATCAAACGCTCGCGTTTTTGTGGCACTTTGTAGAAAATAGCCTTAAGTACCCTAGGCTCAAATAAAGTGTAACCCAGGTCTGTGATAATATTTTTTATTGTTTCTAAAGTTCGCCCATCATCATGATTTAGCAATCCCCGTACATTCTCTGCTAAAAGAACTTTTGGATTGATTTCTTTAACGGCTCTGGCGAACTCAAAGAAAAGGGTGCCTCGTGTATCTTCAAAACCAAGTTTTTTGCCTGCATAAGAGAATGCTTGGCAAGGGAAACCGCCAGCCAGTACGTCAACGGTATCCCTATAAGGGGTGAAGTCAACTTTGCTCACATCGCCTTCAACCACATTCCATTCAGGTCTATTTTTTCGTAACGTCTTACAAGCATGGGAATCAATTTCATTTAGTAAAACAGATTTCAAACCTGCTTTTTCCAAACCTAAAGCCATACCCCCTGCGCCAGCAAATAATTCTAATACAGTATAAATGTTATTACAGGTTTTAGACTCATCAGACCACTGGCTTTTGAATAAAAACTGAGCCTGTTCAAAATGTTTAAGTTGATCTTTTCTATAAAAACGATAGTTGTTCTCGTCATTTCGTTGAGAAACTAATTTTCCAGCAGTGTCCCAACGCCTTAAAGTTTCTTTTGACACACCCAAAATGTCTGCAACTTCTGAAAGTGAAAACTCTTCCTTTAACATACTTAGTAACCATGCCAACATTAGTCATGGTTACTACTGTATGGGTTTACATAGGCGTTGTCAAACATTGATCATGGTTATCAGTCGTAAGCGAGACCAAAATACTTAATAAAGCTATCTTTATCAGGGATGGAGAAGCCTTTCTGTCCGAGACGCTCGTTCAAAACATACTCAATTGCGTGAGGAAGAGCACTATAAAGTTCTTGCAGAGCATCCGGTCTGCCCGTGACAAGCTCATAGAAGCTCGCGCCGTCAATGATTCGGATGTTAGGATTTGAAGGGCACAGAGTACCGCTGCCTTTATTGGAGGGGGTAAAAGGGATATCAGACCTAACAGGCTTGCGAGGGATTATATTAACAAAGTAAGCGCAGTAATCCTTAAATCGGCTATGTTTAGGTGATACCAGTTCATCTAAGCCTTTATACTTGTCAGCTAAGTCCCCGCCAGTAACCGTTGAGTATTTATTTTTCACCTCAGCAATGATTCTTCTCTCTTCGTTGAGGAGATCAACGATACCCCCGATTCCCATGTCCTGCCATCCATCAACATGGCCGAGGATTTTTTGGTGAAACGTACCAACATGATTCTGAATGGTCTTCTGACGTTGCCGTGCAAGTTCGGAGTTTCGCCACTCTTCATGGGATGAGAAACCCGGAGCTTCAAAAAGCGCACCAAAAGGGTCAATCACATTGCTGTTAAAAGTCTTCTCAGCGGCGTCTTTTTTCTTTTTAGCTTTAGTTAATAAGGTTTCAACTTCGTTAAAAAGGTCTTCATCACTGATATATTCAAGTAGTGCCATGGTTTTCTCTCCATCGTTCTTTATAATTCAATGACTTGTTTGCGTAGTAACCTTTTGGAACTATTGCTGTTATGGCTAATTACGCAGCAGCTCTCAAAAACATCATTGGAGCAAGTGTCCCCATCATAACGACTACGGACATAGATGAGAACGATCAATAAGCATTTAAATGATAGAAAGGGCGGATGTTTGCTGCGGCGGGCTTTGAATGGCTTGCGCTAAGGATTCGATCAATATCAATATGTTACAAGGATAGGGGGTGATTACGAGGTTTCACTACGAACTTCGTGACAATCATTTATCGAGGTAAAGACAGAGGCAACCGATAAGTAGGGCAATAAAACCAACCACTGAACACATGAACTCGGCAATAAACCAGTATCTAATGTTAGCGGGTAATCTCCGTATAAAATCCACATCATCATTTTTGCTCTGGATAGATTTTTTTCGAAAGACCAAAGGATGGATAATGAAGTCCATTTTTGTGGAGTACCCGGCGGTGAAACCAAGTAAATCAGCGTCTTTTAGTACTGCGGCAGCAAGTGGCAAAGAACCAAATTCTCTTTCGTACAAACGACATACCTCAAGGAAACGCTTTTTGTTCAAGATGGAAAGCACGACCATAACAACAGCAGACAGCAATATAGTTACCCCTGTACCAATAATGAGGACGTCGAAAGTTGAAACTGTCACTTTGTTACCTCATAAACTTTTTCGCCAGCCATCTCGCCAAATTTACCTCCTGCTTCTCCCCCAGCATAACCAGCAGCGCCAGTGAAGATTACACCGCAAGCCAACATTCCTGCGCCAGCAGCTTCAATAGTTAATGCGCCCAAGACTACTGAGCAGACTGAGGTAGAAACAGAACCAGAGACAAGAGCGCCAGCAGCCATTCCGCTACCTAAGCCCACGGTAAAACTCCCGACTTCGGTATACGCCGTTTTCTCGCAGTCTGACCCGACTGTGCAGGCTTCATAAATCTTATCCAGCCTGTTCACGCCATCAAGAGCGATGCCAACATAACCCGCTGTTTTCATCATTTTCACATACTTTGTGGCTTTCTCGATGAAAGTGGCGTATCCCTCAATGTCAGCAACTCCGGTCTGGTTCCAGCGATGAGTGATAGAACTGGTTGAAAGCCCCAACGCCCGCTTAATGTCCGGGTAGTCTTGCAATGCGAGTTTGTGGCGGGTGAAATCGGTAAGAATGTTATCGAGTTCGCCGAATAGCTGGCGTCTCTGCACATAAAACTGTTCACTGATCAACGATCCGCTGGTGATGTACTGATTTTTGTATGCCTGTTGAATCCTGGTCAGAACACTTTCGATCTTCTCAAAGTATTTCCCCGCAGCTTCGGAGGCAATCCCGGTAGTCGTACTGGCGCGAGAAGTGAAGAGGTCAATCGTATCTTTATTTTTATGGAGGAAGTTGGCTTCCTGGATGGTCAACGGTTCTAACGCTGCATCAACTCTTGCTTTCGCGGCTTTCATGTGGGCGATCTGTTCGTCGTCCTGCTTCTCAGGATCAACCAGCAGCATAATAGAACCTGCTTTGTATCTTTCATCCGGGCCGTTCAGCGTGGCGAATAGCTCCTTTGCTCCCGCGGGTGGGTTTTCGGTGAATAGCAGACGTTGCCAGGCTTCTGTTGTGCCGCTGTAAGGGAGAATGGCGAAACCTGCGTCAATGCCAGTTTTCTTTTTCGCGGTTTGAGCGTGTTGTTCTGGCTCCGGCGAATCGATTGGCCCCGGAAGTACAGGCATCTCGACGAGGTGGGATAGATCAGTGTGCGTTACTGTTGGTTCTCCACCAAGCTCGTAATAATCATCCCAGTTTGAAGGAACGAATTTCGATTTGCAGGGACAGGAGCTATAGCTGTGTAGCGTTCCGGCAATCCTTTTACCATGTATGTCGTCGTCTTCAAGCCCGCCGCAAATACGGTAATGGCCTGGATGTTTGCCGCAGGTAACTTTATGACCTTCGCACGCCATGTCTTTATCGAAAAACTGGTGATCAGTAAATCCTTCAAGGATTTTTCCGCCGCAAACAGTCTTATCACCCCTGAACAGGTAGTTACCCCTGGCACCCATTAGTGCTTACTCCCTGGCATGGTCAGGAATCCTTCCGGGAGAGAGTCACCCTCACGAAATACAAGTCTATTGCTGGATTGTGGTGTTGAGATTATTTCATCGTCATTATCAAGCATACTTCCAACCAGCGCAGCGGATGCGCCCTGCATAACTCGTGCCTTGCCAGCACCGGAAATGATCGTGGCTTCACTGCCGTCAGCATACACAACTTTATCGCCAACTCGCGCAACCTGAAATCCCCCGGCAGTGCTCTTACCAGATGCTTTTCGAAGAACGCCACCGTTACGGGTAAGACTTCCTACTGTTGCTATTCTGAATATTAGTTTGACGGGGCAGGTGGCTAATCGTGCGATCAGATTTAACACTTCCTGCTGTGTGCTTTCGTCAAATGTGGCGATCTCTTCTGGTGTGAATGGTGGTTGAGAGCATGATTTTATTATTTCGTCGGTTAGCTCGTTGGCGTATTGCTGCATAAGTCCCTCTGCTTGTTATGGAAAACATCGCGGTGGTCATTTTACAAGCAATAGCTACATGCACAACAAGTATTAGACTTAAGCGAAACTGCGTTTCGTAACAGAAGGTTATCCGGTAAAGTGGTGAGCGTTAATCTTCAATAAATCTCAGGCAGGGGATGTTATGGCAGGTGTATTGGCAGGCACAGCGTCGGCAGTAGGGATTCTCGATAAAGCGGTTAGCATCACTCAGAAGCTGGCAAATAATAGCGATGAGCTGGACAAGGCAACGCTAAAACTTGAGTTAGCTAATCTGATGGTCGAACTTGCTAACGCCAAAATCGAAGCCGTGACAATGCAGACACTTTTGTTCGATGCCGAGCAAAAGATCAAAGATCTTGAGGGGAGTTTAAAAGATAAATCAACTTTCACCTTCAAACATGGGCTGTACTGGAAAGAGGGGGATGAAACTGCATTTTGTCCGAAATGCTATGAGGTCAATCAGATAAAAACGCACATGGTTTTGTTTCCAGCGGGTCAGACTTATAGAGCCTACTGGTTTTGCAAAAACTGCCGTTTTTCAACGTGATTGTTGATAAAGGCCAATCTCGCCATTGCGAGAACTGATTAACGCTATGATCGAAGACTCCCGTCTTCCACGCCGGGTCATCCCCAAATATCAGCGGCGCTCGTGGCTGGATGAGCTGCAGAAAGTCCCGCCGAGATGTTGTTACTACTGCGCGACTTGTTCTGTCTTGATACGCTCCCCGGTGTTGGTGGACACGTTGAAATCTTTCGCTATGGTTCGGTTAGGTATAGAAATCAGGGATTGAAGATATTTTAAGGAAACTCCCCAAAAACTAAGTGTAAAAAGCAGCTTTGAAAGGAACTGCTTTTATATGAAACTCTTATTGGTTCTTAGAATAAAAATCTCTATGGACTTTATTCATATATCATCTAATGTTAATATAGTTGTCAATCTAATTGACTTAGCTTTGACTGAAAAACTGATTATTAATACAATAAGATATTAATCACGCCCGCTTCAGGTATCACATCACCATTAATTTCAGGTTTTGCTAAGATCATCATTATTTCTGGAAAAAATCTGAGTTAACATTAATTAATACGCTTTACTGATTCAATTCCTGCACCAACCTGGTGTTGATAAACAGCTTTTCACGACCAACGCTCATTTCTTCCAGCACGCCTATATCTACTAACTGTTTGAGATACGCTGATGCCGTCTGGCGTTTAGCGATACCTCGTTCAACAAGGTTATCGATCCGGCAATACGGTTGCGCATAGAGCACCTGGATGAGTTCATAGGTATAAATTTTTGGCAGCTTCTCACGTACATACTCGGTCGTTTCTGCCATCGATGCCCGAACGACTGCAATCTTGTCAGTCGTCCATCGGGACGTGTTTTCTATGGCCTCCAGCATAAATAAAATCCACGATTCCCAGTCTCCTTCCTTTGTTACCTTACGCAATAGCGTGTAGTAATCACTACGTCTTTCCAGGATAAAGCGTGACAGGTACAAGATAGGCAGTGAAAGCAATTCATTTTGAATCAGGTAAAGAATATTCAGGATACGACCTGTTCGCCCATTCCCATCCGGAAAAGGATGGATACACTCAAACTGATAGTGCGCAATAGCCATTTTCACCAATGGATCTAAATCATCATCGCCATGTATGAACTGTTCCCAGTTCGCCAATAAGTTACGGATAGTATCTTCCCCCACCGGTGGCGTATACACCACGCTGTTATTCTGATCGCGCAGTGCCGTGCCCGGTGTTTTCCTGATATCGGTCTGTACTGCGCGTAATTTGGTGCAGATAGCGATTGCGGTGTTTGTGCAAAGTGGATACGTCTCAAGATGGGTATAACCATCATAAAGCGCCGTACGATAGCGCAATGCTTCTTTGGTTGCTGGATCTGCTCCGTCTGCACGATCAGCATACTGAAAGAGCTGATCGCTGGTCGTTACGATGTTCTCAATGCGTGAGGAATCTTTCGCTTCCAGCATCGGGAGAATGTTAATCAACAATCCCTGATCGGGGATCAACTCACCCGCTGTTTTCAGCTCTGCAATTGCCGCGCGCGCATTTATACACGCTTTTAGTACATTGCGTGTTTCAATCTGCTGCAGATCAGGCGGCAGTTTTGGCAGATCGTTGTAAGGAGCTTCAGGATTCCAGTTCATCTGTTTATAAAAACCGATTTCATCGACATATAGACATCATATGCGGATGCTAAAAACATGTCACGGTATTATGTTTAAAAAATCGTGTTTTATCGACATATCGCCGCAACGTGTCGATAGCATAAACATGTTTTAGCTATATGTTTAAAAAATGATTTTTATCGACATATTCTCAGACACTTGGTAGAGACTATCTGGATTTGCCTGGGAAGAGACTTCACTACCTGAGACGCATCGACCTTTAAATGGGTCTCTCGGCAAAACTTGCAATTGTGAAAGATGCCCCTATTTCATGGCTAATTAACCGTGAAATTCTATTCATGGAGGAAACTACCGATGTTACCCCGGACACACCGCCAGCTCGTAAGCGTTGAAGTGATGTGGCCTGCTCAGACGCTACCGCTTCCCCTGCAACAGGTGGTAGAAGCATTGAATCAGGGCGAAACCCCCGATCAGATTATTATCCGCATGAACCAACAGGGTCTGCTGGCGTGGCGCGAAGATGCATCTGTGCAGGATGCACACGATATCTTTCAGGTACAGCTGGACAATCAGCATGAGGCGCGGTTTCTTTGCCGCTACGTTACTCTGCCGCTGCACTGATGCCCGTATCCCGGTAATGCGAGATTGAAGAGTGCTGTTTATCACCGGATAAATTAATATGCTATAAAATAAAGAGTTAGCAAATGTTGTTTCAGGGATGATGAGTTGTAAATGAAGAAGAAACTGCCAGACCAGCTTTCCAGGGAATGCATTATTGCGGCTATGCGCGCCTGTGATGAAGGTGTACGCCACCAGTTCAGCGAGTCCCGGCTGTATGATGTGGTCTTTGAAGGGCGCGGTTATCCACCGAAAGCGATAGTCGGTATTGCTGCTTCAAATATGACAGGCGTTGAGTTTTCCCCTGAAGATTTTAGCGGTGGTATCAAGTCGAAATGCGTCAAGTTGCTTACCGATCAAGGGTTTCAGATCGTTGAGAAAAATATGGGTAACGAGCAGCCTGCCATCAGCATTTTTCCTGATGAACTACCGCCGCAGGGCGTATTTATTGAAGGTGCAGCTACGCAGGTAACGGTTAACCGCTATGAACGCGACCATAAGGCCCGGCAGGCCGCATTAGCCTGGCATGGTTGTCTGTGCAAAGTATGTGGTATTGATATGATGAAGGTGTATGGCGAGATAGCAAAAGGTTTTATCCATATACATCACCTGGTTCCGCTATCAGACATCAAAGAGAATTACTCTCTGGATCCCAAAAAAGATCTTATTCCCGTCTGCCCTAATTGCCATGCAATGTTACATCGGCGTAATCCGCCTTTTTCGCCTGAAGAATTGAAATCAATTATTGAATATCATTCGGCTCTCTGGGTTTTAAAGCCCATTTGCTGTAGCTCGGTGGAAGAGAGAGTCTTTTGATATAAGTTGCTATTCGCGCAGCAATTTCAGCCACGGGTTATTCACCGGCATTTTCTCTCCAAGCACCTGCGCCGGCTCTTCTATCAGAAATCCTTTCAACTGCCCCGTTTTTTGTGGCGCGCGAACCTCGCAGGTCCAGATAAAACTGTCATCATTACAGCGCAGGGCCAGCCCTGACTCCTGAAACATTCGCTGTGCCAGTTTCCAGCCGTCACCGGTATCACCTGTTGTTTCTGTTGCGTATATCCTGAAGATCCCCGGTGTTATCAAAAAAAGGTGGTTTTCCACCACATGCACCTTGCCGTTCCGGGTATTCACCGTGCCTGAAGGGCTGGTGTGGTTCTTCAGCCACTGCAGGAAGTTGTTATTGTCACCAAGCCTCGGGTCGTCTGCTATCTCCGGCAGCGGTTGAGTCGGTGTGCTAAATTCAGGGGCGGGTTCGGCTTCACTTACCAGTGTCACACTACCGGCAAAGCTGGTGGGGCGTTGTTCTCCCTGTTCCCAGATTGCAGATGGTGTCAGGCGCAGCAGCGTCAGCGGTTCAACGGGCGACCAGCCCTTATCAGATCGAATAATGCAGCGCCAGATCGCTTTATCCTCATTGGCAACAATAAGCTGATGTGTCAGCAGTTCGTCAAACAGGCGGTTATTGTTTTCCGGCACACTGGATACGCCATGCTGGAGCAACCAGGCGCGGACCCGGTCGGCGGTGGTTTTACTGATAAGCCACAGCGCATCCTCCGTCAACCAGCCATCGGATCCGCATTCGGGATTATTGAGCCGGTACTCGTTCTGTACCAGTGAGCGTAAGGCGGTGAGAAGTTGCAGGGGAAAGGAAGAGGGTCTTTGCGCCAGCGTGGTTTTAATATCGCCGCCGAGGTATCGGGCGACAGAGGCTTTATCGGCCTGCTGTACCAGTTCCGCCAGCGCGCCAGCCCGTTCGAAGTGCCCGGTGAGCTGATAAATCAGGGACGCAAAAGCCGCCGGGTATCCGGCCAGCCAGTCCAGTAATGGCGAGGGTATCAACTGATTAATCAACATTGCGCCAGCCGCCGGATGCAGATGACAGTCGCGACCGTGGCTCTGGTACTGCCAGCGATAAGGCTGTGCCAGATGACCCTGCCACGGATGCCAGCGGGTGCCATCACGTTGATGAATCTCCATATCCACGGCGATTTTTCCCGTATCGTGCAGCAATGCCGCGCAGACCACTGCGATCGTCCATGCGTTGGCCTGTCGGGCCTGTTCTTCCGCACCCGCTTCCGGTGGCAGCAGATAACCCTGGCGCAGCCGGATGGCGTTGCAGGCAACCTCCAGCGAATGATCCAGTAGCCCACCGGGAATGGAATGGTGATGACTTTGTGAGGCGGGCAGCAGTTGTACCAGTGCGGCGAAGCGATGAATCGCCGTGAGGATCCAGCTATCAAACAGGGTGTCCGGCAGTGGGGTCAGTTGCCGTAACTGCTGCAGACAGGACTGGCGTAACGGTGTCGCCAGCAATCGCTCTGCGGATTGTGGCGCAAACCAACCCTCCGGCAGCGTAGCGTCTGGCGCAGGTGGCTGGCTCTGGGATGGTCTTTTTAGCCACTTCAGCATATTTCCCCTTTCCGGGCAGGCCCCTTTGCCCTTGTCGCCCTTCCTTTGCAGTGTCTCCCTTTGGCCCTTTGTGTGCAGTAGCCTTTTTTTCGACCAGGGAATAGTTAAAGGTTGTTTGTCATTTTTTCTGTGTGGCACAGGTTGTTGCGTCGAGCGCTATTGAAGGTGAAAATTTGCACAGGTTTTCGATTTGATGTAATGTTATTTTTGTAAAATCGAAAAGGAGGGTGGTATGGATCCGACGGCTGAAAAACGCGCTATCTACCAGGACAATATGACTTCTGCTGCCCGGCTCCAGAATTTTGTTCAGGAACTGGCGGATGATATTCGGGCAGGGAATACTCAGGTTCGCCAGGAGAGTATGGCTCAAACCGATGCGCTCTTTGCGGTTGATGCCATTCTGGGATATCTGGCAAATCGCGCTGAGCATCATCTGACAAAGGAAAAGAAAAGACATCTTCGTCGTGTCCATAGTAAGGCCATGTTTCTTGCTCGCCTGGAGCAGGATGGTGGGGTGTATTCTTCAGCAAAAGCCGCTGAAGTTTTAGGCCGTACAAAAACCACGGTGAAAAACTGGAAAGACAGTGGCCAACTGCTTGCTGTCGAAATCGATGGCGAGTTTTTTTATCCGGCGTTCCAGTTTACCGATGATGAACGGATCTCGGATCGGGGCGTACTGAAAGGTCTGTCAGGGTTACTGAAGCAGCTCAAAAATTGCAGTGACAGAATACAGTATTCCTTCTTTGTCGAGGAACGTAATACGGTGCTGAAAGGTTTATCGCCAGCAGGCTGTACGTTTAGCGTTATTGAGATCCTCAAAGAGGATCCGGATGATGAGCTAATGGCGGAGTTGCATCGGCTTGCTCGCGTGTATGGTACGCAGGATGCGGCATGATCATGAAGGTGGGCGTTTGCCCGCCTTCTGCTACTGTTCGACCGATATACCCAGATCCCAGGTCAGGATGTCAGCGGCTTCTTTACCTTCAATCTCAACGTCGCTGAGGCAGGTTTGTTCCAGCGTTATTGCCATCTCTTTCCCGGCAGGGTCGGTATGCCAGAGTACCAGACATGTTTCACCGGTTACGTTTGACAGATATTCCATCCCGTCGAATCCTGCATTATGTACAATGGTCGCCAGAAACTGTGTGACGCTACGGGAACCGGTTGTTACATCATGAATTTTTATCGATGTGCGGCTGACCAGCTTGTTTACTTGCGGAACATTGACGTCTTTTAAGATGGCTATCTTGCCAAGATAATAATTTCCAAGGTCCGATTCTTTCATGGATACTTTGTTCTGAAACACTTCTTTCAACGACGTTTTTGGTGCATAGGCCAAATACATTGAGCCATGTACGCCGTCTGTCAGACTAAAACGGTAATCTGCACCGTTAGGGTTGAAAAAAACGCTACTTCCACCATGCGCACCGGGTTGGAGTCGGAATACCTCTGTGTTGGCGGGAATCGTTTTGCTGCAGCGGATTAGTGTTTGCTGACGAAGGTTGCTGAATTTATGGATTACAGCCTTATCCGTTTTAATATCAACAGCGTTTTCAGCAGATTGATTAGCCTCGTCGTTTTGGTTTGCCTTATATGGCATAGGCGAAACGTCTCCCTAATCGCAATGGTTATACTTATGCCTCTGTTGATATTGGATTTACCCAAACCACATTTCACACGGTATTTTAATTTATTGGTTGGAAAATAATCATATCTGACAGCGATCATCTTACAATGATTGAAAGGCACATTTTCTGAAACACGTATCACGAAAACGATAATAAACCCTGGTAGAGATTTATGTCTGATAACCGACGAACTGCCAGTTTCTTACGGTGATTTGTTACTGAAACATAAAAAAGCGGCCGATCGAAACCGGCCACTCCATTCCACTTACCACCAGGCATAAAACATCAGCCTGTCTCGCTCAAAATCAAACGTCTCCAGCGTCTCTTTCACCCAGTGGGTGACGGCGCGAACGTCTTTCCAGTAGTGTTCTCCATAATCGGTATATCCATAGAAAAAGCCGTCAATCGTGGGATAAACCGCGCCGCAGTTATCCGGCGTCAGGCTCTGCAGGTCGCTCAGAAGCGCCTGCAAATGCGCTTTTGTGACTTCTAACAACACCTGGTTGCGCACCAGCCCAACATGTTTATCCACCCATTTGAGTAGCGGGTTCACCTTGCGGAAATAACCCACTCTGGCGTACTGGCTTTCATCGGGCGCGTTTTTTGCCCGTTCGAAAAAGAAGAGATCGAGTCCCATACATTGATCCTCATAAAAAGGGGAGCAACTTCCCGGCGGGGAAGGCTCCCCGTGCGGGTGGGCTGTCAGGCGCTAAGCTGACAGGGTTGTGGTACCGCGTTGAGCAGCCATTCACTGGCGTGGCGCGCCATACCGCTGGCGCGGATCACCGCCCGCTTGTCCTGGCGCAGGATATCCAGCCAGTAGCTGATATATCTGGCGTGCTGGAGCCTGCCCTGAATGCCGCAATGGGCGCACAGGAAAGCGCTCCCCATCTCCGCCACTAACTCTTCAGCAGCATAGAGCGCTTCGGTGCGTTCTGCTCCGGCAATACCGGGGCGGTTGAGGCGTGAAGCGTGTCCGGTAGCGTGCGTCAGTTCATGCAGCAGCGTGGCGTAGTACGCTTCGTTGCTTTCAAACTGCAGCGGGTGCGGCATCATCATCAGGTCGGTCGCGGGTTTGTAATACGCTTTCGACTGGCAGCGATGGCGCAGCGTCACGCCGCTATTCATCGCGATGGCTTCGGCCATCTCCACAGGTTCTACGGGCCGGATAAACGGCTCCAACAGCGTCTGCGGCAGGCCGTCGCACTGCGACAGGTTAAATAGCCGAAATTCACGAATGATCCCGAAATGCCGCACCTTCGGCTCGCCGTCTTTATCCAGCAACGGTTGGCTGAGAGCGTCGGTCTCTTCCTGCGTGCGTGGCAGATACAACACCGCCAGAGAGGATTTCTCCCCACGGCGTACCTGCCCACCGAGCGCGCTGACCTGATGGAACGTCAGCCAGCGGTCGCTGGCGAAACTCTGCTTATCCGCGCTGTTCCACAGCAGCGGCACGTTGATGCCGTGATAAGGTCTACCGGATAACGCATTGATTGGGAACGGTGGTTCGCCAGCGCGCCAGGGGCGGAGCCACGGCACATTGCCTTTTTCCAGCTCAGCAATAATCTGGTCGGTGACTTTCTGGTAGATATCGTTGCTTCTGTCCATTGTGCGATCCTCATGGAAGAAGCCGGAGCTGCCTCCATCCGGAAGCGACTCCGGCGGGGGGAGGGGTTATGCCTGTTCAGCCATCGAGACCTGCACATAGTGGCCGTGATAGTTGAGCGACAGCGGTAATGCGACAGGGATTTTCATATCGCCCTGCGGCGGCTGGCAGTAGATCGTAAAGGTGACTTTCTTGCGGGACGTCCCGGCGGTACGCAGGGTTAGCAGTACGGCGAGCAACAGATTGCCCAGCCGTTCTTCCACCTGCTGCGGGTCGGCGGGAAATTCCACCGCGGATTGCCAGACATCAGGGGCGATAATCACCGGCATTAACGACGGTTTTTTATCGAAAAGCGACATGGTGTTTCTCCTGTAAATGAACAGGGAACACCCTTCGCAGGGCGTTTCCCTGCGGGATGAAATGATACGGGTATCCTGCGCATCTGCGCCGTTCGCGCCTTCCGGATACATGGCGAACTTACTGCATGGCTGGCGGTAGTGTTTGCTTAAACCGTGATAAAAGAGAGAGGAAAATCTTTACCGGGGCCGAAGAGTTTTGTCGTTCCTGAAATATGAACAAAGGCAGACTGGCGCGCAGTTTTGCCCGTATGCACGCCCTGGGCCAGCCAGTTGATATCGATGCCGTGATCGGCAATATGAGTGATGAACAGCCAGCATGGTTCCGGGAGCGATACGACTACTACCGAAAGCAGGCTGAGCGGGCGCGAGTGATAGGATTGCGGTGATGTAACGAACAACGGGCTTAACGGCCCGTTGCCATTTTTCAGGCTTTGAATATCTGTTTACGGTGCCAGCCAACATACTGTTCGGCAGGCCACTGCGTTTTGTCATAAGGGAGGAATAACGGCTGGCCGTCCCGGTGCCAGAACAGATGGTCTACTACCGGACTGCGGCTGACGCCGCCGGAGATGCGGATGGTCATACTCTCATCCAGCCCGAACGCCCCCCTATCAAACGCATCGTGGTGCAACGTACAGAGTGCCAGGCCATTGTTTACCACGCATGGACCACCGTACGCTTTCCAGTGAATATGCGCCGCCTCAATACCAACCGGCGCGCCATCAAGTCTGAGATCGTAACCACATAACGCACAACGTGAGTGGTAAGTGCGAAGAACGATCTCCCAGAAGCCGTCTGTCCGCAGTCGCCAGAACGGCATGTTGGGGTAATTGGTGCGCCGTTCTGGGCCAAACTCTTTCAGTAAGCGGGTGAGCGGTTCGTGGATCTCCAGGCCGTAGTTGAACAGGCGCGGATGGCCCATTTTGTACTGCAACAGTACATACAACTGTAATAACAGTTTATGCGGCGCGCATACGCCACCCTGACGCCAGACAGAGACGTTAGAGACGGCGGATTGCCGCGTTTCTGGAGCGATCAGTTGCACGGGCAACATGGAGCAGAGTGAGGGGGTTACGCGTCACAACTGACATCCTCATGACCAGGCAGTGCCCCAGCCACCCGAAAAGGGCCTCCTGCTCAGGCGTATCAGGTATCCTCAATACGGAGATGAAAGGGGCCCATGGTTCTTCAGATTTCGACGGCAACAACAGGGTTAATTCAATATTGTCAGGTTGAAATATTTATTTCATAGATATCATCAAGTTATGTGAGTTATGTATAATATCAACGCTGAAGAAATGACGAATCAACCCCTATAATTGCCATACTCAGCAGAGACACCTTTACGACCGATAGCCCTGAGTAACAACTGATTTAATTGATTTTCGATGTAATGAATCTCTTTCTGGGCAGCACTTTTTGCGGGATTATCAGGTAATGAATAGAAATATTGAGTCAAATTTCGGATACTATTTACCCCTCCCATAATACCGCCAGAAGGTTCCATTAACTCATCAATAAGTACATCGTAGTTATGTTCAATTGTTTTTTTTGCAATAATCATCTCATCAAGTTCATGCTGAACTCTTCTGAGTTGATACCTCAAGTAAACCAGAGCAACAATCAATCCAAATATACAAAAACCAGGCACACTCAATACAAAAATCAGATTATGCATAATGACACCAGCACCAGTAATTCAGGAAAAGGGATTTCGCGATGAAATACTACTCACCATTACAAAAAAGGTTGTTGATATCAAAGCCCAAGAAAATACTGACAAATCAGATTTACTTTTTGGTATAAAATCTCTAGCTGTTTATTGCCTTTCTTTTTTTTCTGACTCCATTGGTTTTAAAGTATCTTTCCGGCCAAATTTCTTCTGGAGAGACACATATAAAATCAGCTATTATTTTCTCCCCCTTAGCCCAAGGACGGTATAATGCGTTCCCAAGAGTTCCTGAACTCAGACCATTATCTCTCGATAATGCTGAAAGTGATTTTTTTTTCTTTTGCACCGCAGCCAGAATGTCCTTTCTGTGCCATTTTTTTTCAGTATCAATAAACATTCCACGCACCTCATTGCCCAATTGCCCAAATGATAGACAATGTTACAAATTAGCTACTTAATCCGAGCCAGACTGTAAAAATAATCACTACAACGTAGTTTACTGTAATTAACGCGGACAACAACCAGGAAACTGTAAATTTTACAGAAAGCAATCAAAATCAGACAAGTCATTACGGGGTTAACTAAATGCTGGATACTTTTAGTAAAAGACTACGATTTTGTAGAACAGTTACAGAACTGACGACCAATGAAGTCATTGAATATATAAAGTTAAATGGTGGTAAAATTTCTGTTTCAGGCTATTCATACTGGGAAAGAACGAAAGATGGTACATTCCCCAAAAAAAGTAGTCTTGAGATCGAAATTCTTTGCTTATTATTCAATCAGAAAGGACTGACCGTTACGAGCGAATGGATTCTTTATGGACAAGGCCAGCCCCCTACAATGCCATGGCCTGGCGTAATTGATGATGCAGAACTTTTTAACCATTGTGGTGATATGTTACGCCATTCCAAAAAATGGGAGGTTATTCAGGTTGCAGGATCATATGGTGAACCCATTATCCTCATTGGAGAAACTTTGGTTGTAACTGAGGTGGAAATTTATTCATCTATACACAGAAAATTAGTACTTGTCATAGAGTCATCATCAATCCGACATGCTGGAGTAGCTAACGTCGTTGATGACGAGACGATTGAGGTAATCAATAAGCACACAACGTTACTTCAAAGGAGCAATATCATGAAGCTGTACCAAATAAAATGGATAAGGAAAGTGTAAATGGTATTTTCATTTGATGAAATAGCTGAGGAAATCATTGCCAGCCTGAGAAAAATTTATCGTTCAACTTATGTCTCAGTCATTCTTTATAAAAAAGACACTATAGTTAATATAAAAAGTAATAATTATAACAACTGGCAAACCATTATGTTTGAGGGGGAACTTCACCAAGACTGCCTGCTTTTCAAAATCGCTAAGAGCTTTAATGAGTTACAACCTAACCAAGAGGATATTATTGTATGGGATAATGTGGTTGATAGTACAAATGAAATTCACAGGATGAGGCTTGAAAATGGTCTTCACAATGGTATATCTGTCGTTATAAAACAGGCAAATGATATAGCATGGTGTATTTCTGCGTGCAGTGACAACTCACAGGGAAGAGACTTTTTTCATACCCGATTTCATTCCAAAAAGAATAAAATAAAAGAAATCATAGAGAATTTAAATGTTTACTAAAAAATACGCAGTAATGAGAGAACACATAGACTTCCAGGATGTTATGGACGGATTGTACTATCCATTTTATATGGAGTGGTGTCGTCATGCTTTTATGGAGGAATGTTTAGGTATCGATATCAAAGAAGAAGCAACGAAGAACAACATGTATATTTTAACTGAGTATAAAATTCGATTTAAAAAATCCATTAGAGCTGATGCAAAACTAACGGTTACATGTTGCTTAAAGGAGAGTGAGAAGAGATCACGGTTTTATTTTGAACAAAAAATTATTATCGATGATACTGAATACGCAGAAGCAGTATTTGAGGCTACGTGTATTGGCCCTTCTGGAAGACCTTATATTCCAACTGCAGTCACAAATCATCTAATCAATAGCTAACCTTTGAAACCCGGAGTAAGTATGAAACTTCCTGATAGTGCCAAATTATACACAAAAAACATTCTTCGCATTTACGATCTCTGGGTTTTAAAATTCTCAAACACTTACATATGGAAATGTTCAACAAAGAAATGGCTCATTCCTTTTTTTATTAAAAATATAGGCTCATCACATATGGACATAGGTGTAGGCTCTGGTTATTATGAAAAATATTTTCCTAAAAATACAAATCTGACACTCTGTGATATCAATCCAAATGTACTCCTTTACACTAAAACAAAATCTATGTGTCACAATACAAACATTCTGGAACACGACATTATGGTTCCCTTTAAAAAACAATTAAGCGAGAAATTCGATTCGGTATCCATATTTTATCTACTTCATTGTCTTGATGGGGATTTAAATTTTAAATGTAAGATCTTTGACAATATTAATGAAATCCTTTGTGAAAACGGAACTGTTTATGGCGCAACCATCCTTGGTGAGTCTGCGGCTCACAATTGGTTAGGACGATTATTAATTAAATACTACAACTCCAAAGGGATTTTTGGGAATATTATGGACACTGAAAAATCACTAAAAACCGAACTAGAGCTAAGATATACAAACGTCGAGATCACCATCATTGGCAAAGTTGCATTATTTAAGGCCAATAAAAAAAGAAAAATATAGTAACTTCATGGCCCTAACCAGTCATGATATAGGTTGACACTTTTCAGCCTTCCAACGCCCGATGAACTCCACCAGGCGTTTTATACTTTAACGATAGATGCGGGCGCAGTGTATTGTAGATTTCTACCGACGCCCTCACCATCCTTCTGGTCTGCGTCATATCATCCGGTTTCACCCGTTGCGGTAGGAATAGCTGTTACCTGCTCCCCACAGTTCCGAACGTGCGCTACTAACGCTTCCGGCTGAATATTCAGCCCTGTGGTTTAACCGCGAACGCCGCCGTAGCTGACGGCCTCCGCGTTCAGCAGGTGCGGCATGTCGCCGCCCGTCAGCATCGGGTCGTCGGCCCACTCGTCCACGGGCAGGCCCTGATGGCCGTCCACGTGTTCGCCCTGGTCATAGCAGTCGTAACACTGTGTGCCGTTCACCGGCTCGCAGTAACTGTGCCGGACCTGGCAGTCGAACACGGCGGATAACTCCCCAATAAGATCGCCTGAAGGCGGATACCAGGGCGATTCCAGCCATACCGTCAGGTCCCCACCCTCGCTGCGCGCGTGGCGCACGTTGTGGCCCGACCATGCCGTATAGCCGTTTGTACAGACTCGCCTGAGTGGACATCCCGCTCAGCAGACTGGCGTTGCCGTTAATCCCGGCGGCAAGCCGCGTCGGGATCAGCAGCATGTCACAGGGTGGAACGTATTGAGGCAGAACGGTCAGCCTCTCCCAGCACTCGCCGGCGTCGATGTTGTCAGACAGGTCAACAACCCCGAACCAGTCGGCGAATGAACCGGGTAACAGGCTAATGTTATTACGATATGCTCGCAAAATGCCGGTGACTCAAGCCCCGTTCATCACACCGTCAGTACGAAATTTTCAGGGAATGCGTGTTTTACTGACGATCATTTTCCCGACCTGTTCGCCAGCGCTGCGGATATCGCCGACCGCGCTGCCCATCCCCCCTGCGACTGCTGCGCCGATCCTGACGCCCGCCCACGTGAGCGCACCCAGCCAGAACGCGGGTAATATCAGGAACATCACGCCCATAATGATATTCACAATCAGATCGTCGGAGGTGTTTTGCAGACCCCAAAGGTTGAAGTAGGAGTGGGTGTCGCTGTCGTACATCATCTGCATCAGCCAGTTATCCAGCCAGCGGGCCAGTTCCCACCAGAAGGTGAGAAAGAACAGGGCGAACTGCACGAAGCTCAGCGTGATGACCGTTTTAAGATCCCATGCCGAGAACAACAGGATCACTGGAATACAAATCACCAGCGCCATCTCGAGGAAAGCCTGCACCATCGGCAGCGCCTGGCGAACATTATCAAACGCCGGAAACAGGGCGTAGCTGGAAAGCCCCGCACCGATGATCCCACCGACGCGGCTGAGCAACTGCGTCTGGCTGAGATTATCCCCCGCACTTCCACCAAACCCGTTGTACACCAGCCCGCCCTGCGACACCTGCATATTGCGCGGGCTGACCAGCGAGCGCAGTACCGCCTCTTCATACTCCTCTTTCGACTGTCCCAACCTCTGCAGTTGCTGCCAGAGCGTGGTATCGACCTGCTTCAGTAGCCGATTTTTCAGCCCCGTATCACCATCGGACCACCACTCCTTACACGCTGGATAGCCTCCGCCACCCGTATCGTTCAGGCCATCATCGCGGCTGGCGTCATAAGGCCAGGCGGCGCGGGGCGAACGGGAATGATCCTGGTCGTAATAACCTGGCGTGGCGAGATAAAAGGCCGATCCCACCCAGTCCACCTCCCGGCTTTGCTTCTCGCTGATATCGCTGCCCAGCCGCTTGAGGCGTGTGCGCGATGGTCCATAGCAGTCGTTAACGAAATCCTGTAGTTCCTGCGCCAGCGCCGGATCGGCGATCCGGGTGTGCTGCACTTCAAAACGCAACTGGCGCAGGTCCGGTTTGCAGGGCAATACCGAGATGGCGGCGCTGGTGATGCCTTTGCTCAGTGCATGAGTGAAGTACCACCACACCGGAACGGAAGCGCTCTGGCCGCTGAGTTCATTAATCAACGGCGCATAGCCAGAATCACCGGGTTGTACCACCGATCGGCCGCACTGCTTCGTCCGCTGGCTGTCGTAGGTGATGGTGTTGATATCGACATTGAGGAACGGCACCCCCGCAAAGAGGATCACCAGCAGGGCGCTGTAGAGTGAGTGCTCCACCCAGACGACCAGCAGGCGGGCGACATTGCCTTCATCCGCGCCCTGGCCGCGCGCCTTCAGCCACAGGGCAATCAGTTTTGCCAGCAGGGGCAGGGCGAACAGCCCGGTGGCGGTCAGCGTCTGCCACACGCCGTTGTTCACCAGCCAGCCGAGCAGGGTGAGCACGTATTCAAAATAGCTGCTGGCGGTCATCGCGGGCTGTCCGGCTGCGGGTTATTGAGGTTGTGCAGACGGCGGTCGCTGTCGTCTGGCACCTCTACTGCTTGTCCCTGAAGCTGGTCGCGCTGCTGCTTGCGTTGCAGGATGAGGCTTGCGGTATTGCGCGTCAGCGCCTGGCGAAAATCGAGTTCCAGCTTAAGCTGGTTAAGCTCCTCGTCCAGTTGGGCGGTGGTTTTGCTTAAGCTCTTCTGCGCCTCTTTGACGTTGGCGATATTCGGTTCACGCATACCCGCCAGCAGTGTGCGTCGGGCCAGCAGCGCTTGTTCGGTAACGCGGGCCAGTGCCAGTTCTCCCGCCAGCCGTTCAGTGAGGATGCCAGTGTCCGGATCGTCGCGCAGCGCCTCGACTACGCCACGAGTCAGTTGCATGGATCCGCCGGAGGCTTTCGCCAGATTGTCGAAGCCGGGTTTCTGACCGCCGTTAACCAGATCTGTGAGGAGGGGCAGGATCTTCGCCTTTTCTTCGTCGATCAGCGGATGCAGGCCGATCCCCGCCTGTGCGCCGGAACGTGCATCCGGCATGTCGGTGGCCTGCGCCACGCTGATGGTCTGCTCACCGACTACGCGGTTCATCCATCCGGCGGCCTCTTCAGGAGATTTCCAGGTGCTACAAAGCTCCCCGTCACATTCAGAGGAGCCAAGAGACGTGGTGCTGGTGGCGGGCTGCTGGTTGAGGATATTCCAGCCTGCGGCGGTGGCGTCATGGACTATCTTAATCGGCGGCTGGCCTTTGCCGCCGCGTTTTTCACCGCCCACCCAGCGTTTCCCCTTTTCGGCGGCCTCTTTTGCCGCTTTCTGGTCGGTGCGGATGGCGTCATTATCTCTGGCGGCGAGGGACTGGTAATTCTCTGCTTTGGCTCCTGAAAACCAGGCGGAGTCGGCCGCTAAATCGGTCATCTTCTCCGCCATTTTCTGGCAGTTCAGCAGCGATTTATCAAAATCCAGCCGTCCCTGCAGCACGCCGTTGGTCAGCAGGTCGTAAAGCTGCGGATTGGCGCGCTGGATAATCATCGCGGGCAGGCTGGCAACTGCGCCGGTGGCGCTCTGGATGACGTTGCCCATCAGTTGCTGGAAGCCGTCGGTGATGCCGTTGAGCTGGTTGCGCACCGTGGTGTCGATGTCGAAATTGCCGCACATCATATCGCTGTTCCAGCCAAGACCTAAGCTAAGCGGTGAGGGGCTGCGGCGTACGGGCGGCGGCATCACCGCTTCACCGCCGCCAATCTGGTAGTAAAGCAGGTCGTCAATCGCGCCTCGCGTGCGGAAGCTGTAGTCGTCTGCCGCCACGCAAACCCAGGCGAAAAACAATAAGACCAGGCAATGGACTCTCATCACCGCCTCCGTTAACCCGTACTGCCGAGGAAGGTCTGTCCCCGGCGCGGACAGCATTTATAGGGCCGCCACAGCGTCCAGGCGTACGCGCCATCCTCCGCCAGCTTGTCGGCGTAGGTGTCGGTGGCGCTGCCATCCGGGAACACCGAACAGGCGGCGGATTTTTTCGGCGTGAGCATCTGCCAGCGATGGTTATCGCTGTCGCCTTCGATAACCGGGGAGGGCGGCCAGTACCCGGTATGGGATGAGGCGGTCAGCGGCGTGTAGATATGCGGTTGTCCGGTACGCGTCACCAGATCGGCTACGCGCTGAGCGATAACGGCGGCGGCCTTATAATCGTGCGTCTGGCTGATGGCCCCGGCGCGTGGGTAGATATTGCCCCACATATCGCCGCTCTGACCGACTTCACGCACGCCCGGCGTCAGCGCTTCCGGTCTGGTCATTTCTGGTACGCCGCTGCGCCAGGCCAGCGTATCCAGTTGACTCAGGAAGTAAGGCTCAAAAGGTTGCGATGAAGGTGAGCAGATATAGCCAAACTGGGTGAAAAACGTCGCCAGTTCGTCGCCTGCCGGGAAGCCGATGGCATCGGCATTCTTAAAGCGGATCTTGCTGTGCTGGTTTGCGGCGCGGGGATGAGTATCGCCGCCGCCTTCTGCAATGCCCGGTAATGCCGGGCTGATTAACGACATCTCTGCCCACGGATTTTGCCCGGTGTTGCGGTAAGCCGACACCACCAGATCCGGGCGGAAATGGCGGACCTTCACCGACGTGCGCACCGTACAGCCGAACGGCGTGCAGGACAGCCAGTAGCACAGGCCGACTATCCGGTAGCGCACGCACTCTGGCGACAGGGCTGAGGCGGTAATCTCCGGCGTGGTAATGGCTCTGAGTGGAAAAACAGTGCACAACAGCAGGGGCAACAAAAGAGTGAAACGCTCAGGCATAACGCCTCCGGTAACAGGGGGTCTTTTACCGGGTGTAGCGCAATACTTTCGTATTCACTGCATAGAACTCAAGGTTGCAGAGAAAAATTGTGGCGTTTTACATCATAGCCTGGCTGGGGATCCCCGAGTGGCTCTTGCTCAGGCTCAATACTGGACCACTGATTCGGTTAAATATATAGGGCTCCTGTTGTTGTGGTATATGAAGGAAAATTGCGGCTAACTGGATGGGCTGGAGTGGGCTAAAGAACAAAAAAACCACAGTGAAAATCTTCGTTTTGTTGTTTTATAAAGGTACTGGCTGGTTGATTTTTAGGTTGTGGTGCATTGTAAACTCGTTTTCTGTTATTGCCGGGCGGCAGCTCACCGACTAACCTCACATCCGTTTTCTCATCAAGAATCAGGAAGTTGCCAGCATATCAAGGGTAAGAGTGCGCAAGCGACCGGGCAGAATCGCGATTATTTTCCATACGCACGCTGCCAACCTATTTTATAAGAAAATTAATAGCCAGCAGCAGGGGCGCGAATATTGGGCGCCGACCGGTCAACTATGTCGGGAAAGATTTTGCCTGCGGCCTTCTGCTATCAGAGCGATGATGATTTCAGTGTGAATAAACACCTCTCATGCCACTCACAACGCGGGTTGTTATGTCCCGGAGTGGTCGGTGATTGTTATGGAATGAAGCGGTTTTCTGGGTTCACGTTTTTTATCGTGTGGAGATAACGGCCCGGCCAGATCTTCGATGGATGTATCTCTGGTGCGTTGGCGATCAGCCATTCCCCTTTCGGCCACGGGCGCATCAGGGCATTCGCCAGCGTGGATGAGGCCAGTCCCGCTTCCCGCGAGAGTTTCGCCAGACTGGTGCCGCGCTTGTGCAGGGCGGCAATGATGTCGGCGGGGTGCCAGTCTTTTTTAGCCATTCCGTTTACCTCTGTTGTTGACTATGAGTCACAAATGTATGCTGACGCGCTTTTTATGTGACTTATAGTCCGTGGACCGATAATCAACGAAGATTGATGCTGGCCGTCTGGAAAAGACGGGATCAATCCAAAAGGTACCAGGTAACAGAATCAGGGTGCTACGCCGTGAGGTGGACCTGTCCCAGGAAGCTTCTACCGATAAATGCGATCTACAAGAGTGGAATTGAGCGAGGAGTGAGGAACCCTACGCTTATTGTCATTTGTGCAATTTCGGACGGTCTGGAGATGGATCTCAGCCATTTATTTATGTTTGACGATGACACAGAAAAGGACGCATATTCAACGGAATGTGACTCATAGTCCGTGGTCTGATAGACTACGTAAGTTCATTTTATCTGGGTGAAAAATACACCCCGCATTCAGGCGCTCATCTCAAAAAACTCAGACTCCAGTCAGGCCTGTCTCAGGAAGCATTTGCGGATAAGTGTGGGCTTGATCGTACGTATGTGAGCGGTATTGAGCGGGGGGTAAGAAACCCGACTCTTGAGGTGATTAGTGTTTTGGCTAAGGGATTAGAAATAGAAATCTCAGAGTTATTTTTCTTTGACCAGGAATAAAACGTATATTTGATAATTTGGAATATAATGAATAAAAAGCATATAACAATTCATCAATACCGTGAAGCGTTTAAACGGAAGCAATTAAAAGAAGCATTCGAAAAGGCTTCTGATATAAGGAAATTTGAAATTGAACTCTATTGGAAGAGAACCTCCTATTTTTGGACTCTAATATCTGTAGCGTTTGCTGGTTATTTTGCTGTCATTGGTTCTCTAAAAGAGCCATACCAATTTCTGTGTTCATGGATTATTGCTTCAATTGGGTTTGTATTTACTATTTCTTGGTTGTTTGCAAACAGAGGCAGTAAACATTGGCTTGAAAACTGGGAGAATCATATTGATTTACTCGAAGATAAAATTACTGGGCCACTTTATAAAACTGTCTTTGTCCGTTCGGGTTATGATGATTTCTTTGAAAAACACATTACAGGACCAAAGGCTCTTTCTGTGTCGAAAATAAATCAATGGGTTGCTGTCTTTGTTAGTATTACTTGGTTTCTTATGTTAGTTTTCTCAGGGGTGTTAACCTGGGAGCAATTAAGTAAGTATCATGTTAATATCTTTGTGTATATAGTTTATGTTAGCATGCCGATTCTAATAGTATTATTCATATGCTTTATTTTTAGAAAGTCAAATACTCATATGGAGGATCATCATCCATATGCCGTTAAACGAGAAACAACTATTTTGCCTGATTCCGAATTAAGCGATTAGTTTAAGGTGTTAGGTGACGTAATGGCTATTGCTGCCTCTACTTCACTACACCCCGTTTCCTTCATAATCCGCATCCTTTCCGCCTTTTCATGCTTCTCGGTCATCGCCAGCGCCAGATACAGCGCTGGCGGCACCACCCGAAACAGTGCTTCAACGCGCGGCGACAGCACCACGCCTTCCGTATACTGCCCAGGCGATTTCACCGCCGAGCGCAAGAGTTGACGTTGTTCCTCGGTCAGTGCCTTAAACCTACACACTTGTTCAATCTCCTCAGGCGGCATTACCAGTAACTCCCACCACTCGATCATATTGAGCAGTTTCTTCGCCTCGTCGGGAAAATCCGCCAGGTTCTGGGTGGCGAGCCACAGCCAGATGCCGAGCTTGCGCCACATCTTCGAGCCCTTGGTGAGAAACCGCGCCAGCAGCGGATTCACAGTAATGATATGCGCCTCATCGGTGATGTTGACGACAGGGCGGGCCAGATGCTGGTCGCGTTCACCAAGGTTGTTGATATGGTTAATCAGCGAGATATAGCTGATGGCAAGCTGCGCTTCGTAGCCTTCGCGGGCGAAGGTGGCGAGATCGACCAGAGTGATATCCGCCTCCGGCCACATCTGGCCTTCACGGTTAAACAGTTCTCCTTCAAATCCGGCGCAGAACAGGTTGATGGATTCTGCCATCTCATACGCCCGCTGGCGGCGGGCTTCCGGCAGACCAGTATCTTTTGAAAGACCAAACAGCGCGTCACGGATATCCTGGGTCAGCGTCTGGCGTTTTTCCTCGTAGCAGCTATGCGCGGCAGCGATAATCGCCTGGCGGATCATCGCCCGGTCCGGGCGGGTGAGGCGTGCATCTTCTTTCGCTTCGCCGCCAGTGATCATCAGCCGGGCGGTGATCTCCATCTCGCCCAGCACGTCACGCTGGTCGTCGCCGTCGCTCTCTTCATCTTCCGGCGGTTCGGCGTCAGTGACCGCCTGTTCCACCAGTCTCCACGCGTCACTGAACAGGGGCAGGGTGACGCCGGAACCGGGACGCAGACTGATTTTGTTCACCGTCAGGTCGTGGGCGGCGGCATAGTCCGCCATCAGGCCGAACGAGTTTCCGGCCTCAATGATAAACAGGCGCGGGTGATGCAGCGCCATCAGTTGCGCGATTTTGGCGTTGAGGGTGGCAGATTTTCCTGCTCCGGTTGGGCCGAGCAGCAGCAGGTGGCCGTTCTGGGCGCGGTCCAGCTTATTCAGCGGATCGAAGCACAGCGGCGCGCCGCCCCGGTTGAAGTAGCAAATCCCCGGATGCCCGGTGCCGGTTTCCCGTCCGTACACTGGCAGCAGCCCGGCGATATGCTGCACAACGTTGAGCCGGGTATACAGCCCACGTGGATCGCGCAGGGGATCGAAGCACATTGGCAACCAGCGCAGCCAGTGGCTTAAGGGCGCGACTTCATGCTGTTCCTGCACCGGCACCAGTCCAGCGTTGAGCAGCAGGCTGTGCAACTGGCGCTGCTGGCGAAACAGGGAATCGGTGTCGGGGGCATGCAGGTAAAACGCCAGCGTGCTGCGGTACAGTTTATGGCCGTCCTTCAGATAGCTGCGCACCTCGTGGCAGTCGCGGCGGGTGTACTCTGAATCGGTATTGTCGCCAATCGCCCGCCCGGAGAGATGGCTGATGTGTTGCTCCAGCTTGTCCTGCGGATATACCACCACGGTCAGATTCATGATGGTGCCTGCTGGCAGCAGGTCGAACAGGGCATTGATGCCGTCGCCGCGCGCGGTTTCCCCGGTCAGCAGGCCTGGCGGCGGCGCTTTGCGCAGGCGGTCGACGACCACCACTTTATGCGGGCGGTTATCCAGCCACCAGACGCCGTTTGTTGCATCCGAGCGTGGTTCGCTTGCCAGCAACCGTTCGGCGAAGTCGGTGATGACGAGCCGGGATCCAGCTTCCGGTAAATCCAGTTGTCGCCAGAAGGCTTTTTTATCTTCAACGGGCGGCGCGGGGTTAAACCAGCGCACCAGCCAGCGGTGGATGGCTTGCTCACTCTGACGGGCTGCGCTGATGCCCGCTGCTTTTAGCCCGGCGGTGAGACGCTCGCAGATATTATTCAACGTTTCTTCCGGCGACGGTTCATCCGGTGAAAGAGCGGGAGGCCAGCGGTACACCACCATCCGCGTGCGCCGCCACGTCGCCCGCCAGCGGGTACGGGTGACAGTATTATCCAGAAACAGCCCCTCATCGCGTGTAAGGGCGGCCATATGGCTTGCCATTTGCGCGAGCCATTCGCGGGTAAAAGCGGAATCACGGATTTCCGGTGCCGCGTAAGCTGCAAGAGATGCCAGCCACGCCCCGCTGTCATCCTCGTCCTGGCAGAAAAACTGCACCACCCACGGCGCACGTTCATGCTCATCGAAAGCATCCTGAAGCGCATCAGTGACGGTATCGCGGACCTGTTCCAGAAACGCCGTCGAGCGGCCTTCGGTGCCCACAGGCGTCAGTTCGAACACAGCTCCCACCGAACGGCCATCCTCCAGCAGTAGGGTCTGTGAATCCGGCAAAAACTCCACCCACGGCAGCCAGTCGACAAATGACAGGCCCTTGCGGTAGCTGGCATTTAGCGCCTGTTCGGTCAGGCCGCGCCGTTCACTCATGGTGGCGTCAGGCGTTCGCCCGGCAGCGCATACTGTGGGCGGGTATAGAAGGGGAACACGGTGTTGTAGCCGGGTATCGGCGTGTTATCGTTAAGGTGCGGGAAAACGTACAACACCATATCCGGGTTGGGCAGGCGCGGAAACTGGCTGCGGAGAGTGTCTGCTTCAGGTTGCGTTGTCGGGCCATCCGGCGGGCGGCGCAGCTGCGCGCGCGCATCCAGCAGAGCCGCATTGCCGCCGCTTTGCTGTTGCCACAGGGTGAGCATGCTGGCATCCGGGTCAACCGGCATCAGTTCCTCCTGCGAGGTGCTACACCCGGCCAGCAAAAACAAAAATATGAATGGGATGAGTATCATTCCAGACCTCCCGGTGTGCTGGCCTGCTGGTATTTCACCTGGCGGCCTTCCGGCTCATAGTCGATGGCCAACTGTTCGGTGAGATGTACCGCCACCTTGTGGCCCGGCGGCACATACACGGCGTCGAACATCTGGCCGTAGTGCTGTTTCATCCAGTCGGCGGTCTCCTTCAGCCCACCACCAATAGCCTGGCCGAGGACGTACTGGCCATTGTTGCCCGTCACCGCGCTGGTGATGCTGCCGTCCTCCACCACGGTGGTGCTTTCCCCGTTGGCGAAGGCCTGCGCCGCCGCGCCGGAACCCGACAGCAGAAACTGCGAGGTCAGGTACGCTTTCGCATTGCTTTTGCGCTCGCCGGGAATACACGGCAGCCCCTGGTTATCCGAGAGCCAGCCGATCTCCTGCTGTTTGTTGCCGGATTTGCCGCCCTGCGGGACGGTGCGGATGGTGCCGTCGTGAAACACAAAGGTCATTGAGGTGATCTGCCCGCGCACACAGGAGAGCGTCCAGTCGCCGGAGGCGATGCCGGAGACCACCGCGCCCGCCACGTCCGGCAGTTCGATGCCGTTGGCGGTGAGGTTGTCCTCGCCAATCAACAATTTGAACGGATAGGGATCGCTGACGGTCCCGTTAAGCGGCACGCGGCCAATCAGCGCCGTCATGGCAACCGAACCGGTCAGCGTGGCGTTCTGCGGCAGGGTGTAGATCTTCACATCAGGTTTCGGCGCTGGTTTGTCGGCTGCTTTCAGGGGGACGCGCAACAGCTTTTCATCCACGGGCGGAGGCGCATCCAGTGGCTCCAGCCAGCGGATATCGGATTGAACGTCGGCGGGCAGTTCACCGGGCGTCAGCCCTAAGCCCGGCGGGATATCATCCGGGCGTTTCGCCATCAGGCGGTCGAGCTTATCCAGCAGTCCTCGCTGGCTTTTCAGCAGTTCATCGCGCATCTGGTCCTGCTGCCTGCGCATGTCGTCGCGCAACGCCGATACCAGCGTTGCCTGTTGTGCTTTCAGCCGCTTTTCGCGCGCTTGCTGGTTTTCGTTATCGCTCTGGATTGCCTGGAGTTCGCGGCGGTACTGCTTCATCTGGCCGACCAGCGTGGCGACGGTATCGGCGGGTGTGTCCCCGTCGATGCCCAGTTCGCGCAGTTCCTGCGGGGTTAAGGTCGCTACGGTGCGGGCCGGGGTGGTCTCCTTCGTACCTTTTCCTGCCGGGCGCAGCAGCAGCCAGACAGTGAGAAAGACAATCACCGGGAGCAGGATTTTCAGCAGGAGACTCTGGCGCGGTATCATGGTTTCGGCTCCGGCAGCAGGGCGCGCGAAACCGGGCCTTCCGTCACCAGGTATACCACGGTGGTATCTTCTGCCAGACCACGCGGGCCGAGCCAGTCATGCTGGAAAGCGGCAGCGGTGAACTGCCCCTGAAGCTCGCGCGGATCGAGCGTGATGCGCTGTCCGCTCTGGTTTTGCAGGCGGAGGGCGGTGACGGTGGTGGCGTTGACCTGCCATGACGCCAGCGGGGTGGCGGTAACAGGCTGCTGTGGTAGTAAGGTGGTGATGCGTGTCGCCAGCCGGACGGGGGCAGGCGTGACGCCGGACAGGGCTTCGACGGTGCGCAGTGGGGCATACAGGTTCTGCGCGGCATAGCGCACCAGCAGGACGGGCAGGGACTCGGTTGATGCTGTCACCGGGACGGGTGTTTTTGCTGTGGCAGGCGTCTGCGGTGCATAGCTAATTTGCACAGGTTCAAGTGGCGAAGTGCCCTGGGTGGCCTGAATATCCAGCAGGATCAACTCACCGCTGCCGGTATCACGTAGCTGGATTCGAGTGGCCGGGAACGCTGTGTTCGCCAGCAGGAAGACCTTGCCGCCCGCGCTCTGCAGGCGCACTTTGCCTTCCAGCGTGGCGGGATAGCCGATGCGCACTGGTTTGCCCACGTCGACAATCCGCTCCTGCCCGGTATGCAGCGTGACGGGGAGGGGAATGTTTTCCCACTGCACCACTTCCGTGGCGAAGGTCGGAAAACTGAAGAGTAAAACCAGGAAGACAGATTTCATTGTTTCTCCTCCGCCACCAGACGCTGCGGTGCGGCGTCGGTACAGTCGATCGCCAGTCCAAACGGATTTTTCTCCGCATCAATGGCATAACGCACCACCTGCAACGGATAGCGCACCAGCGCCTTTTTCACCGGCTCGTTCTGGTAATACTCCTCAACCGCCACGTCGAGCGTTACACGCCAGGCGTCCCGGCTTAAGGTCTCTACGCGCGGGAAGGGGCGTTTATCACCGTCATGCACCAGGCTGCTGTAGCCGTGGCCCGGTAGTTCATACACGCCGCGCGTGCGCTCGCGCAGTTCCCCGCCGTTGCGACGCACCTGAAAATCGTGCTCCAGCCGGGTGTAACAGGCGGGCGTCAGGTAGGCGCGCAGCGAACGCAGGTTGCGGGGATAGTCTTCCTCACCGTTATCCGCCCAGCGGTTAAGCTGCTGGAAGATATAAAAGGTGAAGGCGTAGACGCTGGCAGGCGGCACTTCCCACCACGGGCGGGTGCTGCCGCTGCGCAGGTCCGGCGGAAACCAGAGGGTGAGCTTTTGCGGGGCGCTGTACCAGCCGTAGCCAACGCCCGCCAGGCAGAGGCACAGCAGAACAATCACTGTCCGCAGCGTCAGGATATGGTTATCGCGCTCGGCCAGCGCGTGGCGAAAGCGGCTCATCGCGGACTCCTGCGCACTACCCATACGGCGCTGTGCTGGACAAGCTGCGCGCCCCGGAGGTGATGGCGCTCCAGCCAGGCGAGGATGGCTTGTGGTAGCCAGGTGTCTGGCTTGCCGCGCTTGGCACGGGCCAGGATGCGTCCGCCGCCCTGAATCAACAACGCCGCGCCTGCCAGCGCCGAACCGGGAATTAATGGCCAGTAGTGGGTTATCAGGGCCAGCAGAATGCCGAACGCACAGCCGCCACCAAGACCGAGAGCCAGCGCCAGAAACAGTTCGCTGGTGGTCAGGCCGCGCCAGACGACTGGCTCGCGGTTGAGGCGGTCAGGGAGAAAGGGGATGGTCGCCATATCACAGGATGTCCGAAGCCTGGTTGAGCAGCCAGATGATAACCACCAGAAGAATGCTGCCAACGCCCGCCATTGAGCCCAGATCTTTCCACTGCTTGCGCCCGCTCTGGATCTCCGAATAGGTGGCAATGCAGTTGTTTGCCACCACCAAAAAACCGACGGCGCAGATCGCCAGCGCCAGCAGCACCACGATGTCAAAGCCGTAGTTTTGCAGCGTCTCCATAATGCCTTTGCCCTGGCCGCGCGACGGATCTTCCATCGTCGGCAGATCGGCGAAGGCATTAAATGCGGTGAGTAAAAGCAGCAGCCAGTGCATGGAATCTCCTTAACTCAATACCAACCAGAAACTGACCAGCACCAGTAACAGTGAACGGGCGGCCACCACGCCAAAACTCTGCCAGCTCAGGCGCTGGCGGCAGACGCCCTGCCAGGCGACCAGTAGCGTCCAGGCACACCATAGCAGCATGACGCTGGTAAACAGGCCGAGCACCAGCAGGCTGACGGTCTCAGGTTTGCTCTGACTGGCGGCCAGGAAAGCGGCAAGTTGCGAGTCAGTCATCAGGGTTGTCCCGCTGGTAGCTGGCACTCAGAGGCTGGACGGCGCGCGGCTGCGCTCTTGCCGGGGTCAGGTAGCGGCGGATGCCCTGCTCAACGGTGGTGATATCCTGCTGCGCCTGTAAGTAGTCGAAGAAGTAGCGTGACTGTGGATCTGTGCTGGCGCTGGTCTGGGCGCGTTCCAGCGAGGTTTTTACGCCTTCGAGTTGTTTCAGCGCGAGGGCGAGCTGGGCGGATTCCGGGGAGGCCCAGGCCTGCGGCACTATGGGCAAAACCAGTAACAGGAATATTGAGCTATGGCGCATGGCTGTCTTCTCCGGAAGCGTGTTCAGGGAAGGGTAGATGAGAGGTGGGAGAAGGAGCAGCGAAGAATTGTTTATACCGAGTAAAATTTTCAGAAGTGGCCAATATACCCTGTGATGTGTACAGGCTCAGGCTTCATTTGGCTGTGTTGTGTGTCAACACAGGGACAAACCTGACCGTCAGCAATGAGCGAGGAGCGGACGTTCAAAACGTCGATAAAAAATTGTGACGAGAAAAATAGGGCAGGATCGTCTACCGGGGTGTGGTCAATCCATTACCAACTTACGGTTGTATCTAATACTGGGGGCAGGTCACATCAGCGATCTGACCGAACAGACAATGTCAGAGGATTACGTTTGTACACCAACCGATATTGAGATCTTCCCGCTGATCAGCGCTAGGTCGCAGACCACCAGGTGTAACTGCGCCTGCGCCAACGTCCGCGTCAGCATATTAATGGAAGGCTGCATTTCAGAGGCGGAGTGCAGCCAGCAAAGGGTTTAACAGGGATGCAGGCGACAGCGGCTGAAATGCGTACAAAAGGGGCTAAAGGTCACTCTGCTCTACTGCGCGCCGGATGATCTGGTCTCGATGAGCAGCAGGGCGTTCTTATTTTCAGCCAGGAGATCACAGATTCTGATCGCCACATCGCGTACGGTCTGGTCATGATGGCTGGCATGAAGGGGATCTGTTGGAGATCCGCAATAAACAGCAGGGTGCTATTGACGGCATCCGTCAATGTGGTCTCATTTTCTTTGAGAACGGGCTCAGCTCTGTCTTTCACTTGATCCGGAGCCCGGTCGTATGTACGTTGACTTCAACATACACTTTTCTAAGTAATCGGCTCAAGTTAGTGCTGCAGCTAATCATTCATTTTATAATTTAATTTAAACTTAAAACCGTGTGGAGAAACAATCATTCCACTATAATCATTTTCAAATGAAATCCATGAGCGATCGTTATGCCGTCGGTCAAAATTTTTCTTTGTAACACTTAGCTCATTAATTAATACAGATGCCTTGGTACTATTTGAGGTTAACCCTTCAATAAGGGGAAAGATTTTATTATCTATTTGGGCGCTGAACTTTATATTCGAAACCCCTCCTTCAACTGGGTTCCTGAAATTATGACTAAACACAATTATTTCTCGCTCAAAGGATTTTAGTTCTTGAGTTGCCTGTGCAGACAATTCAAAATCGTTACCTTTAATATAATTTGACAACTCGTTCGCAGAATTATTTGCACCTGCGAGATACAATTGTTTAATCACCGACCCACGAATGATGGCTTTAGCCAGTTCCTCGGGGGCAACCTCAGAAATAATCTCGTTAAATTCATTCCAGTCTGGATCTCGGAAATGTATTAATGCACTTTCAGGATTGTCAAACTGAGGAATAAATATCCCACCAACCAACCCAATCTTTATTGGACCAGTAGGATTTTTTGTCAAATTTTCCTTCTGTTCTATGCCCTTTGTTATAGCCTTGTACAAATCCTTTATCTTATTTTGTGTTCCTTTGCATTCAAGAGCAATAACCCTTCCAAAATTATCCAAACCAATATAATCAGGTGTTTTACCTTTACCGTTTTTAGATTTCTTTAAAAGAAGGTGAGTAAGGTTTAATGTTTCCAACACGTAAATTGCATCAATGAACCCCTGAAAACTTAATGTATTGATTAATGTATACGTGGTTGAACCGACCCCTATTTCATCACTTAAAATGGTTTTTTGATGGGGATCTATGTCTTTCCATTCTTTACGAAGTCGCAAGTCAGATGAGGTTTTCGAAAAGGCAGGGAAGTATCTTAGCCATGCCCAGAAATCAGACAAATGAAAGCCAGTAAGTTTGGGGGGGCGAGTCCATAGAGCGGTGTGAATTAGCATGCAGTTCACATCAATTTTGTTAACAGTAAGTAACGGGTTATAGTACTGTACTTGACTTTTGGGAAACGAAGAAGAATCAATAGTTACTGTGATATCTTTTTTCATTGAACTGAATCGCCACAGGTTTAACAGACACCTCAGAGTCATTTAAGATGACTTAAAGAGAGGTGCCCATGAGCGGTAAGCGTTATCCTGAAGAGTTTAA
>NZ_FXAS01000007.1:0-201465 GCF_900177785.1 Cedecea sp. NFIX57
ATGGCGCTGCTGGCGCATCTTTGCTGGCTTTTTAGCATGGTGACGGCCTTCATGAGGGGATATGTGGCCCGGAGGCTGTGGCTGAAAACGCTGGCCAGGTGAAGAGAAAAAATATCGCGATCGCGACCTGCGGTCGCTCAAAAACAGAACCCCACCGAAAAACAGTGGGGTTAGTCAGCAGTCTGAAAACCCCGGCATGCCGGGGTTTTCTTTTCATACAGACCTGAGGCTTAAGCCTTCAGCACTTCCAGTGCCGCAGCGTAATCCGGCTCGGTGGTGATTTCATTCACCAGCTCGCTGAAGATCACTTCATCGTTCTCATTGATAACCACGACCGCACGTGCGGTCAGGCCTTTCAGCGCGCCTTCGGCAATGCTGACGCCGTAAGTCTGCTGGAACTCAGGGTTACGCAGGGTGGACAGGGTGACAACGTTGTTCAGGCCTTCAGCGCCGCAGAAACGGGACTGAGCGAACGGCAGGTCGGCAGAAATACACAGTACAACGGTGTTATCCAGCTCGGTAGCCAGCTGGTTGAATTTGCGCACGGACGCGGCACACACGCCGGTATCGATGCTTGGGAAAATATTCAGCACTTTACGTTTGCCGGCAAACTGGCTCAGCGCAACGTCAGAAAGATCTTTCGCGACCAGAGAGAAGGCGGCGGCTTTGCTGCCAGTCTGTGGGATCTGACCTGCAACCTTGACCGGGTTGCCCTGGAAATGAACGGTTTGTGACATGTTTAATCTTCCTTTTACATAAAATTAACGCCGGGAACAGTGTATTCCAGGAAATCCGTGATGAACATAAAAAACTGAAAGTACATGCAAAAGCGTGGGCTCGCTATACTCAGGCGATAACCCCAAGGGAGACTGAGAATGAGAACAGTGAAAGTTTACCAGGAAGCCTGGCCGCTCCATACGCCATTTGTGATCTCGCGCGGAACCCGCAGCGAGGCGGTTGTGGTGGTGGTGGAAATTGAAGAAGACGGCATAAAAGGCGTCGGTGAATGCACGCCATACCCGCGCTATGGCGAAAGCGATGCTTCGGTGCTGGCCCAAATCACCACGGTACTTTCACAGGTTGAGCGCGGTATGACGCGTGCTGAACTACAGCAGGCTCTTCCGGCTGGGGCGGCGCGCAATGCCATTGACAGCGCACTTTGGGACCTGGAAGCCCGCCAGAAACACACCACGATATCAGCCCTGAACGCGGTCGAATTGCCAGAAATGGTGACCACGGCGCAAACCGTGACGATCGCCGCCCCGGAACAAATGGCTGCCTCAGCGGCGTTGCTTTGGCAGAAGGGGGCGCGTTTGCTCAAGGTAAAACTGGACGATCGCCTTATCACCGAACGGATGGTGGCCATCCGGGCGGCGGTGCCGGAAGCCATTTTGATTGTGGATGCCAACGAGTCCTGGCGCAGCGATGGCCTGGCCGCCCGCTGCCAGTTGCTGGCCGATCTCAACGTGGCGATGCTGGAACAGCCGCTACCGGCAGGGGATGATGATGCGCTGGCGAATTTTATTCACCCGCTGCCAATTTGCGCCGACGAAAGTTGCCACACCCGCAGCAGTCTGCCGGCGCTTGCCGGGCGCTATGAGATGGTGAACGTTAAGCTCGATAAAACCGGGGGGTTAACAGAGGCATTATTGCTGGCTCAGGCCGCGCGGGAACAGGGGTTTGATGTCATGCTTGGCTGTATGCTCTGCACATCCCGCGCCATTGCCGCCGCTTTACCGCTGGCGGCTAAGGTGCGCTTTGCCGACCTCGACGGCCCCACCTGGCTTGCCGTTGATGTGGAGCCATCGCTGCATTTTGAAACGGGCAAACTGTATCCCTAATACTTACCTGTGCCAGTGCAAAAGGTCAGTCATCGCCCGCAGATAGCGCTCGCTGGCCTCATCGGCTGATATCGGCGGGAACTCAGCCGTAATGCACGGCAGACCTAAATCGGCACACCAACTGCCGAATGACCCCGGCGTTTCGTAGCCAACGCTGGTCACCAGCGGCAGCGCAAAGGCTTCCGCCAGCCAGTGCCCCAGTGCGGAGCTGTGCGGATCTTCAATACAGCCCAGCGGATCGTGAAAAGAGACTACCCAGGCGGGCTGCAACTGGTGAATAAGCTGGCACAACGCGGTGGTTTCCGGCTCGGAACCCGGCGTTTGCCCGGTAGAAAGCACCACGTCACGCTTGTCCGCACTGCTGTTCCAGCGGTAGACGGTATCGCCAGCTTTCCAGTTGGCCGCCGGGAAGTTGCGGTTCAGGTCGACGCCGTGCGCATTGGCGCGCAGGCCAAGCTGGCAGCCGTCCGGGTTCACCGCCAGCACCACGTGGTGCCGCCTGAACTGCGGCTCAATCGTTCTCAAGGCACAGGAAAGCGCCACCATTGCGGCGTTTTCATCCCCGTGAGTACCGGCAATGATAAGCCCACCGCGTTCTTCTGTTTGAGTCGCGGGGAAATAGAGCAGCGGCGCACCTAATACCGATTTGCCGTAGCGTTCACAGCCCGGCGGCAGATGGCCGCGCTGGGGGCGAGGGCGGGTCGTGGGCATGATATTCCTCTCACTGAATAAAGCGGCTATTAACGTCATTAATAGCAATGTTTTAGGGAAAACTCACCTTAATCCGCAGATGTGAGCTTTTTCCTGGAATCAAAAGAATAAATTACGCTACAGTAACTTACACAAATCTCCTGAATGCAAAAACACGGAAGGAAAGCGATGAAAAAAAGCCTCAGTTTTAGCTGTTGTGCGTTGGCCGTGGCCGCCATGCTGCAAAGCGCCTGGGCGGCGGATGTTCCTGCGGGAACGAAGCTGGCGAGCAGTCAGGAGTTAGTCAGACATATTAAAGATGAACCCGCGAGTCTGGACCCAATTAAAGCGGTTGGTCTGCCGGAAATTCAGGTTATTCGCGATTTATTTGAAGGCCTGGTTAACCAAAACGAAAAGGGTGAGCTGGTGCCGGGTGTTGCCACCAAATGGCAAAGCAACGATAACCGCATCTGGACGTTTACGCTCCGCGACAACGCCCGCTGGTCCGATGGAACGCCTGTCACCGCCCAGGATTTTGTTTACAGCTGGCAGCGCCTGGTTGACCCTAAAAATACCTCTTCCTTTGCCTGGTTTGCCGCGCTGGCGGGTATCACCAATGCCCAGGCGATTATCGACGGGAAAATACCAGCCGATCAGCTCGGCGTAACGGCGGTGGATGCTAAAACGCTGCGCGTTCAGCTTGATAAACCTGTGCCGTTCTTCCCAAGCCTGGCAGCAAACTTTGCCTTCTACCCCACGCCTAAAGCGGTCGTCGAAAAATTAGGTAATGAGTGGACGAAACCCGGCAATCTTGTGGGCAACGGCGCATTTACGCTGCAGGACCGCGTGGTGAACGAGAAGCTGGTTGTGGTGCCGAATAAAAACTACTGGGACAACGGGAAAACGGTGCTGACCAAAGTGACCTTTATCCCTATCAACCAGGAGTCTGCGGCAACCAAGCGTTACCTGGCGGGTGATATCGACATCACAGAGTCTTTCCCGAAAAACCTCTACCAGAAACTGCTGAAAGACATTCCGGGGCAGGTTTATACGCCGCCGCAGCTTGGCACTTATTACTATGCGTTTAACACGCAAAAAGGGCCGACGGCAGATGCTCGCGTTCGCCTCGCCCTGAGTATGACCATCGACCGCCGTCTGATGGCCGAGAAAGTATTGGGCACGGGAGAGAAACCGGCCTGGCGCTTTACGCCTGACGTTACCGCGGGCTTTAAGCCGAACCGCTCTCTGTTTGAAGACATGAGCCAGCAGGAGCTGAACGCCCAGGCGAAAATGCTGCTGCGTGCCGCCGGCTATGGCGATGCCAAACCGCTGAAATTGACGCTGCTGTACAACACTTCCGAAAACCACCAGAAGATTGCGATTGCCGTCGCGTCAATGTGGAAGAAAAATCTGGGCGTTGACGTGAAGCTGCAAAATCAGGAGTGGAAAACCTACATCGACAGCCGCAACACCGGCAATTTCGACGTCATTCGTGCGTCATGGGTAGGGGATTACAATGAACCTTCTACTTTCCTGTCGCTGCTAACTTCCACTCACAGCGGCAATATTTCACGCTTCAATTCCCCGGAATACGACAAGCTGCTGTCTCAGGCAGCGCAGGAAACCACCGACAAAGCGCGGAATGCGGATTACAATGCCGCCGAAAAAATCATTCAGGAAAAAGCACCCATCGCGCCAATCTACCAGTACACCAACGGCCGCCTGATCAAACCGTGGCTGAAGGGCTACCCGATCAACAACCCGGAAGACGTGGCCTACAGCCGCACGATGTATATTATCAAACACTAAGCGCGGCTAAAATTTAGTCAGAAAAAGTGTTATTATAGTCACCTCAGGCATAGCGATTGCGGAGGTGACGAGATGGCATCAGGTTGGGCCAATGACGGCGCCGTTCAGGAGCAAATCGACAGTACCGTGGACGACGCCGTGGCCAGAGCGCGCAGCGAGCTACCGAAGGGCGAAAGCCTTGAGTACTGTGAAGAATGCGGCGAACGCATTCCGGAAGCACGGCGCAAAGCGATTCAGGGCGTGCGGTTGTGTATTAGCTGCCAACAGGCGGAAGATGCGCACCGGGCCACGTTCTCAGGCTATAACCGACGTGGCTCGAAAGACAGCCAGTTACGTTAGTAAGAACCGGGCCATTGCCCGGTTTTTTTTATCCCTCGACAGGCTCATCGACTCGGGCGCTGTTTTCCACGCCGTAGCGGTGCCAGCGGTTTCGCCCCTGAGCTTTAGCCGAATACAGCGCGGCATCTGCCTCTGCAATCAACCGGGATGTGCTGATTTCTTTTGACCAGCCGGCTATTCCCAGACTCACCGTTACCGCTGGATTCACGGGCGAAGCGCGTGTTCAAGCGCGGCCTGGGCCAGGTTACGCTGGATGCGTTGCGCAACCAACACGGCCTCTTCGCTGCTGGCGCCCGGCAGCAGAATAATAAACTCTTCGCCACCGAAACGAGCCACGAGATCCCGGTGGTGGCGGACAGATGCCTCCAGAATCTGTGCGACGCGAATCAGGCATTCGTCGCCGGCCAGATGACCATAGCGGTCGTTGTAATTTTTAAAATGATCCACGTCTACCATGATAAGCGACAGCGAAGTATTCATCTGCTGGCCGCGCTGCACGCTTTTATCCAGCAACAACTGAAAGCTGCGGCGGTTAGCGATGCCGGTCAGCGGATCTCTGTTTGCCAGCGATTTTAACTGATGAATCAGCGCGTTGTTTTCCAGCTCCCGCTGCATGGCCAGCCGGCACCAGCCGTGCAAAATACGCCGGCCCGATTCAAAAACAGCGGCGACAAGCAGGAAAATAAGGCTAAGGAATATAACGTCACCCGTTGGGTAGAAAAAATTCCCGGCAAACGCCACCAGCCAGATCGGAATCACGAAGGCATAGAGCGCCCGTGTGTCGGAATAGAGCGAAATCAGCGCGGAAAAAATCAGCAGCGAGGTAAAAGGAAACACCGTTCTGACATCATGCTCCGACAGCAAAATAAAAAAGCCCAATACCCAGCAGGGGCTGAGCAGCGCTATCACTCGGTGAGTAAACACTCGCAGCGGCTCGCTTTGCTTATTGTCGACCATGTTGACAATAAGCAAAGCGTGGCCGCGCAAAGCACGGATATCACTATCATGGTGCCGTCGAGCAGATGCTGAAAACGAACGGTTGCTGTAGATTCACGCAGCGGCGTGAAGATATCTCGCCCGAATATAAACGCAGAGAACAGCAGGTTGAGCCAGAGAAACCAACAGGTGCTAATGGTGACGGAACGCTGGCGCATCATGGCCAGGCGTAATTCCAGATCCGAGGTGGGCTTACGTCGCTCTGATAACATGCTGATCCTTATCCCTCTGAGCCGATATCGCTATGTGCTTAACTTTAGTCCCTGACGTTGGGTTGTCTAATGATTAAGCGATTTCTCCAGCGAATTCAGACTGTTTCACGCCAACCAGCGGTTGCCTTCGTATCAGAGATGGCTAGACTGACAGAAAGAACTGACTCAGCTTGAGGATTGCGCAGTGGATGTAATTAAAGGCAGCGAGCTGCACGTGCCGGACGCGGTATTTGCCTGGCAACTGGACGGCAAGGGCGGCGTGAGGCCCCTCGACAGCAATGAAATTATCGACAGCGAGCATCCCTGCTGGCTACACCTGAATTACACCAACGCTGACAGCGCTGACTGGCTGGCCAACACGCCGCTGTTGCCGAACTATGTCAGGGAGGCGTTAGCCGGTGAAAGCATGCGCCCCCGCGTTTCTCGCGTAGGTGACGGCACGCTAATCACGTTGCGTTGTATTAACGGCAACACCGATGAACGCCCGGACCAACTGGTGGCCGTGCGGCTTTACATCGATGAACGGCTGATTGTCTCTACCCGCAGGCGGCAGGTGCTTGCTCTGGATGATGTGGTGAACGATCTGAATGAAGGCACAGGCCCCACCGACTGCGGCAGCTGGCTGGTGGATGCCTGCGATGCGCTTACCGACCATGCCAGCGAATTTATTGAGCAAATGCACGATAAAATCATCGATCTCGAAGACAATCTGCTCGACCAGCAGGTGCCGCCTCGCGGGGCTTTAGCGCTGTTGCGTAAACAGCTGATTGTCATGCGTCGCTATATGTCGCCGCAGCGTGACGTTTACGCGCGGCTCGCCAGCGAGCGGCTAAGCTGGATGAACGACGATCAGCGTCGTCGCATGCAGGACATTGCCGACAGACTGGGCAGGGGGCTGGACGAAATCGACGCCTGCATCGCCCGCACCGGCGTGATGACCGATGAAATCTCCCAGGTTATGCAGGAATCTTTAAACCGCAGAACCTACACCATGTCGCTGATGGCGATGGTATTTTTACCCAGCACGTTTTTAACCGGGCTGTTTGGCGTTAACCTTGGCGGTATTCCCGGCGGCGGCTGGGCCTTCGGCTTCGCGCTGTTCTGCATAATGTTGGTGGTTATGATAGGCGGTGTTGCCTGGTGGTTACATCGCAGTAAATGGCTGTAAAGTTGCGAGGTTTTGAACGAGTTTGTGGGCAAAAACGGCGCCGTTATTGAGCAAAATCAAGAAACCGAAAGCCTTGCCGCGGCAAACTCTCTCCCGCAGGTGAATGCAACGTCAAGCGATGGGCGTTGCGCTCCATATTGTCTTACTTCCTTTTTTAGAATTACTGCATAGCACAATTGATTCATACCATGCCGGCTTTCAAAGTCGGCTTTTTTTTGCCTGCAATTTGTGGACTATGCTTTAAAGGGCGATTCACCCACGCAGGAGATGACGATGCTGTATCGCAACAGCCTGATGATGAGCGACCCGGCTTTCCCCACCGAACCCGTGCCGGTACCAGACCCGATCCCCAGACCACAGCCGATACCCGATCCGCCGACCGACCCAGATCCAAGGCCGATAATCGACCCACCAACACATCATTGAAGCTTTCCCTCTCCGGGCGGAGAGGGAATGAAGATTATTTAATTTCCAGGATATCCAGACGCTGCAGCGGGGCATCAGCGTTGTCTTCTTCCGGCTGCCAGCCAACGGGCTGCATAGGAATTTCTTCGCGATCGAACGCCAGGTCGCCGCCGTTCACCACTTCTGACCCGTGGGTAATACCCGCGAAGTCAAACAGCTCGGTATCACAGAGATGCGATGGCACCACGTTCTGCATCGCGCTAAACATCGTCTCAATGCGGCCCGGGTAGCGTTTATCCCAGTCGCGCAGCATGTCGGCAATTACCTGACGCTGCAGGTTTGGCTGCGAGCCACACAGGTTGCACGGAATAATTGGATATTCGCGGGCGATGGCAAAACGCTCAATGTCTTTCTCGCGGCAGTAGGCCAGCGGGCGGATAACAATATGTTTGCCGTCGTCGCTCATCAGCTTTGGTGGCATGCCCTTCATCTTGCCGCCGTAGAACATATTCAGGAACAGCGTTTGCAGAATATCGTCGCGGTGGTGGCCCAGCGCGATTTTGGTACAGCCCAGCTCAGTGGCGGTGCGGTAAAGAATGCCGCGGCGCAGGCGGGAACACAGAGAGCAGGTGGTTTTGCCTTCCGGGATCTTCTCTTTCACGATGCCGTAGGTGTTCTCTTCCACAATCTTGTATTCAACGCCGATGCTTTCCAGATAGGCCGGCAGCACATGCTCAGGGAACCCCGGTTGTTTCTGGTCGAGGTTTACCGCCACGAGGCTAAAGCTGATTGGCGCGCTTTTCTGCAGGTTAAGCAGAATTTCCAGCATGGTGTAGCTGTCTTTGCCGCCGGAAAGGCAAACCATAATGCGGTCGCCGTCTTCAATCATGTTGTAATCGGCAATCGCTTCACCCACGTTGCGACGCAGGCGTTTCTGTAACTTGTTCAGGTTGTACTGTTCTTTTTGAGTGGTCATGAAAGTCTCGGGCTCTGAATCCAACACGCGCAGCGTGTCATGCTGGCGTGTATGGTACGGATTGCGGCGGCGAATGCCAGCAGGATTTACGGTCATACCACGTCTATCGGCTATGCTTTATCAGGTTAAACGTAATTCATAGCAGCAAGGAGTGAGGTTTATGACATTCGTAAAGACGAAAGATGGCGTCAATATCTTTTATAAAGACTGGGGGCCGAAAACGGCTCAACCGATTGTTTTTCATCACGGTTGGCCGCTCAGCGCCGATGACTGGGATAACCAGATGCTGTTTTTCTTAGGCGAGGGCTTCCGGGTTATCGCGTTCGACAGACGCGGACATGGCCGGTCTGACCAGGTCAGCGACGGGCACGATATGGATCATTATGCGGCGGATGCCTCGGCGGTGGTGGAACATCTGGATCTGAAAAATGCCGTGCACGTTGGCCACTCAACCGGCGGCGGACAGGTAGCCCGCTATGTCGCCCAATACGGCCAGCCTCAGGGGCGCGTTGCGAAAGCTGTTTTAGTCAGTGCCGTTCCACCATTAATGGTGAAAACGGCGAGTAATCCGGGCGGGACGCCGCTTGAGGTGTTTGACGGCTTCCGTAAGGCGCTGGCGGCAAACCGCGCGCAGTTTTACCTTGATGTTGCCTCTGGCCCGTTCTATGGCTTTAACCGCCAGGGCGCTGAGGTTTCTGAAGGAAGTATTCGGAACTGGTGGCGGCAGGGCATGGCCGGCAGCGCGAAAGCGCACTATGAGGGGATCAAAGCGTTTTCAGAAACTGACCAGACCGACGATCTGAAAGCCATCACCGTACCGGTGCTGGTTCTGCAGGGTGATGACGACCAGGTTGTACCGTACAAAAATGCGGCTATTCTGCAGGATAAACTGCTCAGCAACAGCACGCTGCACATCTACCCCGGCTATCCGCACGGGATGCATACCACGCATGCCGATACCATCAATGCGGACATCCTGAAATTTATCCGCAGCTGATAGCGCTGTTATCAGGGGAGGCAAAAGCTTCCCCTGCTTATTTCTCCGCTTATGCCTCGGATGCCAAAGATGACAAGGCCGACATGGCTGATTCGGTATCTGTATGCGCCACGAAAATATGGTCGTGATAATACCCAGCCACCACGTTACAGCTGATGCCTTTTTTCGCCAGCGCGCGTGAAAATGCGGCGGTAAGGCCCACGGCGGCGAGGGATGAATGAATCTTCAGGGTGATCCAGCTGGCGACGTAATCGTAGTTAACGGCATGTTTATCCGCCAGATCCTGCGGCAAAACCAGCGTGACGCCTTCAACCTCCCGGACGGTCACAATCGCGGCATCTTTTAATTCCGCTGAAGGCGCGGGTAAAGTGCAAAAAACATATTTCCCTGGGTTAAGCTCCGGGGCAGCATTGCTCAGCAGTATTGCCAGGTTATTCTCGCCAGCCATTTATCGGTCTCCTTTTCATTGATTGAGGACGAATTAAATAGCGTTTGAGCGATAAATAAAAATTAAAAAATATGCTGTTGCATTAGGTACGCTAATGATGAGGCGGTGCGCCTGTGACGCACCGCCCGCAGTTATTTCCCGGTCAGCATCTGCCAGAGAAACTCTTCTATCATGGCCTGATGGGCCGCGGTCTGGCTATTTTCCGGCGCGCTGCCGTGGCCGGCGTCCGTTTCCTCATACAGCCAGACGTTCTCGTGCCCTTGCTGCTGCATCCGTGCCGCCATTCGGCGGGCATGAGCCGGACTAACCCTGTCATCCTGGGTGCCGGTGGTGAACAGCGTGGGTGGATAATCTACGTCAGCGGACACTTTGTCGAAAGGAGAATAACGCCGCAGCCACTCCCGCTCTTCGGCAATGTCCGGGTCGCCATACTCGGCAATCCAGGATGCCCCCGCGAGCCAGCGGTGATAGTTCAGCATATCCAGCAGCGGGACTTCACACACCAGCGCGCCAAATAACTCCGGGTAATCGGTGAGCATATTGCCAATCAGCAGGCCGCCGTTGCTCCCGCCCTGCGCGGCAAGTTTTGCGGCACAGGTGACTTTCCGCGCCGCCAGGTCGCTTGCCACAGCGGTAAAATCTTCCCAGGCGCGATGACGATGCTGTTTGAGCGCAGCCTGGTGCCAGCCGGGGCCATATTCACCGCCGCCCCGAATATTCGCGACGACGTAAACCCCGCCGTTTTGCAGCCATGTCACGCCTTTTGAGTCCAGGTAATGAGGTGTTAAAGAAACTTCAAATCCACCGTAACCATACAGCAGCGTCGGATTCTCACCGGACAGCGCCAGCGCTTTGGCGGCCACCTGGAAGTAGGGGACGCGGGTTCCGTCCAGCGAAAGGGCAAAGTGCTGGGTCACGCTAAACTCTCCGGCGTCAAAGCAGGTCGGATCCTGTTTCACGAGGCTGAGCGTGTCATTGTCCAGATCGCCATAGCTGAGGCTGTGTGGCTGCAGAAATCCGTGGCTGACCAGCCGGTAGCGGTTACTTTCATCGTCGATACCGCCGGCGGAAACGTTGGTGAAATCAGGCAGCTCAAGCGTTTTTATGCAGTGCCGCTGGCCGTTATCGATTTTTATAAATTCGACCTTCTCAACGGCGTCCTGGCTCAGGTTAAGCAGAAGGTAGTCGCGGGTTGAACTGTAGCCTTGCAGCGTCGTGCGCGAGTTGGGCGTGAAGAGTGCAATGAAATTGCGCTCGCCCCGCTGAAAATCAGCCAAATCAATCGCCAGTAGAGCACCGGCGGGCCAGACAGTCTCCGCGATTGGCCAGTCGGAGGTGAGCGTAACCAGCAGCCAGTCTTTGAAAAATCCGCAGGAGGCATCTTCAGGAATAGCGATAAGCGTCAGGGTGTTCTGGTCGGTCAAAAGCCAGGTTTGGCCATGGTAAAAGTCTTTGCTGCAGTGCACCAGATCCCGCTCAAAACCGGGGGTGTCATCATGCCAGGCTGAAACGGCCATGTCCGTCGCTTCACCGGCGTAGATAGGCGGTGTATCTTGCGGTGATGTACCCCGAGTCCAGCGATAGACACTGCGTGGATAGCCGGACGTCGTGAGCGTGTCCTCTCCTGCATCGAGCGCCAGCAGCAGCGTGTTTTCATTCAGCCAACTGACCGAACTTTTGCTTTCCGGCAGGAAGAAGCCCTCGGGGATAAACGCTTTATTTACCAGATCGAATTCACGAATTTCACAGGCATCGCCGCCGCTGGATAAAAAGATCAGCGCCCGGGAATAGTCCGGGTGGAGGAGATCGGCGCCATGATAGCTCCAGTTTGCGCCTTCCTCTTCATTCAGACGATCGACATCCAGCACCGTTTCCCATTCTGGTGTCGCGGTAAAGTAAGAGCTTTCAGAAGTCCGGCGCCATATACCGCGAGGGTGTTCGTCATCCTGCCAGAAGTTATACACCGCGTTGCGGTAATGGCTCCCCCAGGGAATATTGGTTTTATCGTCCAGCGACTGCAGGATCGCGCCCCGCATTTGCTGGAAACGCTCTCCCGTGGCGAACCTGTCCGTGGTGCGTTTATTTTGTTTTTCCACCCAGCTTAGCGCCGCGGCATCTTCCGGGGTTTCGAGCTGGCTAAGCAAATCCTGAATCACTGGCTGTGTCATCACGCGTCCTTTTGTTGGGTACCGGGCTTGCAACTGACCATATCATTATGCTCATGCTCATTACACCTGAAGGCTTTTGTGGTTTCTGCCAGCGTGCTCGAATTTTTTCGTTCGCAAAACGAAGGGCTTAGCAAAAGTACGTGTTTTCTTACTTGAAGTGTCTTTTTTACCTGATACTGTATATATAAACAGTATTTTTATTGGCGGTATCATGAACCTTCTAAAACCTGCGGCCTGTTGCCCTGACGCTTCCTTTCCTCTCTTTTCTGACCTGGTGCAGTGCGGGTTTCCGTCACCGGCTCAGGACTATGTTGAGCAACGTATCGATCTCAATAAACTGCTGGTGCGCAATCCCGGCGCGACCTATTTCGTAAAGGCGGCGGGGGATTCGATGGTGGAAGGGGGAATTGGCGAAGGGGACTTGCTGATTGTGGACAGCTCAAGAACGGCGTCACAGGGCGATATAGTCATTGCGGCGATTGACGGGGCGTTCACCGTGAAGCGCCTGCAGCTTCGCCCCACGGTGATGCTACTGCCGATGAATAGCGCCTGGGCACCGATTCCCGTCACCGATGAAGCCGAACTCGATATTTTCGGTATCGTCACTTTTATCATCAAAGCGGCGGGCTAAGCATGTTTGCGCTGGTGGACGTCAACAGCTTCTACGCCTCCTGCGAAACGGCATTCCGCCCGGATTTAGCCGGAAAGCCGGTGGTGGTCTTATCCAATAACGATGGCTGCGTCATCGCCCGCTCTGCGGAAGCCCGATCCTTTGTCAAAATGGGGGAGCCTTTCTTTAAACAGAAAGAGGCTCTCAGGCGGCACGGCGTGCTGACGTTTAGCAGCAACTACGAGCTGTATGCCGACATGAGCGAGCGGGTGATGGGCGTGCTTGAAGAGCTGCTGCCGAGGGTCGAGATTTACTCCATTGACGAAGCATTTTGTGACTTAACGGGCGTGAGTAATTGCTACAACCTGAAGGCCTTTGGCCAGACGATCCGTGCAACCATTCGCCAGCGCACCCGCCTGACGGTGGGCGTGGGCATCGCACCAACAAAAACGCTGGCTAAACTGGCAAATCTTGCGGCAAAAACGTGGCAGGAGCGAACCGGTGGTGTGGTTGATTTATCCCGCCCGAAGCACCAGCGCTGGCTTATGGCACAGCTGCCCGTGGGTGAAGTCTGGGGCGTGGGGCGGCGACTGTCGAAAAAGCTCGATGCCATGGGTATCAAAACGGTTTTACAGCTTGCCGACGCGGATATCCGTTTTATTCGACGGCATTTCAGCGTGGTGCTGGAAAGAACGGTGCGCGAATTGCGCGGCGAGTCATGCCTTGAAATGGATGAGTTCTCTGCCGCCAAACAGGAAATCATCTGCAGCCGTTCGTTCGGGGAACGCATTACCGAGTATGAGGATATGCGCCAGGCGATCGGCAGTTATGCCAGCCGGGCGGCGGAAAAGCTGCGGGCTGAGCATCAATATTGCCGGGTGATCTCTGCTTTTGTGAAGAGCAGCCCGTTTGCCGTGAACGAACCTTATTACGGTAACTGTTCGTCCGTTTCGCTGCTCATTCCCACGCAGGACAGCCGGGATATTATTCAGGCCGCGATGCAAAGCCTGGATGCTATCTGGCAGGCGGGGCACCGTTACCAGAAAGCGGGCGTCATGCTGGGCGATTTCTTTAGTCAGGGTGTGGCGCAATTCGATTTGTTCGACAGCAATGTTCCACGCCCTAACGGCGAAAAGTTGATGACCGTGCTGGACTTCCTGAATCAAAAGCAGGGCAAAGGCACGCTCTATTTTGCCGGGCAGGGCATACAGCAGCGGTGGGCGATGAAGCGCGAAATGCTGTCGCCGCGCTATACCACGCGCTATGCCGATCTGCCGCAGGCGTGGGTTTGCTGATCTTTAGGATGTTGATGAAGCTAATACCCCGTCTGCTTATTGACTGCTCTGTGCAGCGGTAATCCCTGGTTCTGGCGCTGAATATTTTCAAGTAACTGGCTAGCGATAATATCGACAGAGGCTGAGGAGGCCATATGTGGGGTGATCACCACCTGCGGGTGCGTCCACAATAGGTCGCCCTGCGGCAGCGGTTCTTGCGGAAATACATCGAGCACGGCGCCAGAAAGATGACCGCTGTTGAGGGCGGATAGCAGGTCGCCACTGACCATATGTTCACCTCTGCCACAGTTGATCACCGCGGCTCCCCTCGGGAGTTGATTGAACAGCGGCTCCGCCAGGATACCGCACGTTTGTTCAGTGAGCGGCAGAACATTGACCAACACATCAAGCGAGTTCAGAAAAGGCTCAAGCTGATGCTGCCCGTGATAGCCATCAACGCCTCTTAGCTGTTTTTCATTGCGCGACCAGCCAGATACCCGGTAACCCAGCGCCACCAGTTGACTGGCAATGTATCCCCCGATTTCCCCCAGCCCCATGATACCGATGTGGTAATCGGCGGCGGTACGCTGCGGGTGGCATTTCCATATCTGCAAGCGCTGATGAGCTACAGCGCGATCGAAATAGCGCTGGAACCATAATATGCCCCATAGCGCGTACTCGAACATACCGTGACGAAAACTGTCATCCACTACCCGGCAGAGTGGGATCTCGCTGGTGAACACCGGGGAGGGAAGGTGGTCAACGCCAGCCGAAGCGGCCTGAATTAACCTCAGTTTTGGCGAGCGAGTCAACAGCTGCGGGTGCGGATACCAACAACAGGCATAGCTTGCTTCAGCGGCGGCCTGATTGTCAGGCAATACCGCATCTACATCAGGAAACTGCCGCAGAGCAACACAAATCTCATGGGCGAAATCCGCATCGCTGCAATCCACAACAATTGTTATATCAGGCATAACGTTAACCTTTGTACGAGGTATCAATGCGATCAAGACGACGCAGCCACGCCTGCCAGACCAGTTGCCGTTCCTCTTCGACGCCCATTAACTGTTCGCAGGCATGTTGACTGAGGTGTGGGGCGATGGTGTGGATCGGGCTGAGAGGTGCCAGCTGTGAGGCGGCCATCTGGATTTCACAGGCGCGGTTAAGGTAATACATGATGTAAAACGCATCTGCGACGGTACGGCCCACCGATAACAAGCCGTGGCTTTGCAGGATCAGGGCAATGTGGTTACCCAGCGAATGTTGAATACGCTCCCGTTCATCGAGATCAAACGCCACACCTTCATAAGGGTGGTAGCCAACGCGCCGGTAAAACTCGGTACTGATTTGATTAAGCTGCAGCAGGCCATCATGACAGGCGGCGACGGCCATGCCGGGCAAAGTGTGCGTGTGCATTACGCAGTGGGCGTCTTCCCGTGCCATATGCACCGCACTGTGGATGGTAAAGCCTGCGGAATTGGCCGGAGCATTGCCTTCCACGACCCTGCCTTGCATATCCACAACGATCAGGTTACTGGCCGTGACTTCATCAAACATCATACCAAAGGGATTAATTAAAAAGCGCGGCGTACCGTCACCGGGCAGGCGGACGGAGAAGTGAGTGTAAAGGGTATCTTCCCAGCCGAACATTGCCGCCAGACGGTAGGCCGCAGCCAGTTGCTGACGCAGGTGTTGTTCTGTAACCATGACTAGACTCCCATAAATTCACGGATGCGGTTAAGAGAAGGAGACTGCTCCGTGCCGCGGATAACCTGCGGGGAGACGTCGCCCTGAATCACGCCATGTTCCATAATGACAATTCTGTCGGAAATGGATAACGCGAAGTCCATTTCATGCGTGACGATCAACATCGTCATGCCTTCCCGGGCAAGAGACTGAATCACCTTTAGCACTTCGCCGACAAGCTCAGGATCCAGCGCAGAGGTGGGCTCATCAAACAGCATGATGTCCGGTTTCAGAGCCAGTGCTCTGGCGATGGCGACACGTTGTTGCTGCCCGCCGGAGAGCTGGTTCGGGTATTTATTGGCGTGCGCCAGAAGCCCTACGCGATCGAGTAGCCCAAGCGCTTGCGCGCGGGCGGCGTGCGGGTCGAGCAGTTTGTGGTACAGCGGAGCAAGCATCACGTTGTCGAGCACTGTACGATGCGGGAACAAATTAAAGCTCTGGAAGACCATACCGATTCTGCGTACGCCCGCGCGTAGCCGGTGTTTATCGATAATGGCGTTACCTTTCAGGTAGTCTTCACCGTAGAGAATGATCTCTCCTGCATCGATGTTTTCCAGCGCGTTAATAGTACGGATAAGCGTGGTTTTTCCCGAGCCGGATGGGCCGATAATGCTTATTACCTCACCACTCTCGACCTTCATATTGATGCCTTTCAGCACCTGATGTTGCCCCCAGGACTTGCGGAGATCGCGCAAATCAAGGGCTGGAGGCGTGCCGCGGGTAGAAACCGATTCTTTTGCTTCCGACAATGTGGGCAGGCTTTGGCGTAGAGTCAGGCATTCGGCATCGCTCAGTGTTTGTGGGCGTTTGCGCTGAATATCCAGCCGGTTTTCCAGCGCTTTAAACAGCCAGGTAAATACCGTCACCACCATGACGTAATAAACGGCCACCGCAAGCAGTGTTTCCATGACAAGGAAATTCTGGGCATATAAACGCTGGCCGGTCAGCAGTAATTCGGGCAGTGACACTACCGACAAAATCGAACTCAATTTAATCACGGTGATGTATTCATTAATTAGCGTCGGCAGAGCAATGCGAAACGACTGCGGAATAATAATTAAGCGTTGGATCCCGGTGAAACTAAAACTTAATGCGTGGCCTGCCTCGCTTTGCCCTTTAGCCACGGAAATTAAACCACCGCGATGAATTTCTGCCATATAGGCGGCTTCCGTGACGGTCAGCGATACCAGCCCGGCGATAAACGGCACTCCAAGAAGCGGCTGCGTGACCGGGAACAGCTGCGGCAAGTTGTAGACGAACACCAGCAGTACCATTAAGGGCACACTGCGGAAAAACCAAATATAGAGTTCGACGGGGATCTTAATCCAGCGCTGGGCTGAGAGCTTTGCGCAGGCTAAAAGAAAACCTAATACCAGACCAATCGACCAGGATAATGAGCTGACAAAAATAACCGTCACACACGCCTGCCAGAATGCCCCAATGCTAAATAACGAAAAAAAATATCCCCAATCGAACGCCATATCGACTCCTGTTGCTCAATAATTGATTGTCTTAATCGATACTTTCTAAGTTGTATTTCTTAATAATGTCTGCATATTTCCCGTTGGCTTTTAACGTCACCAACGCGGATTTAATGGCATCAACCAGTTGGGTATTTCCTTTTGCAACGTAAATCCCCAGTGGCATCGGATAGACCAGACGCGTGGAGCTAATCGCTAAACGGCCACGGCTTTTATCCACGAGAATTTGCGCAGCAGGGGCGATTTCAAGCTGCGCGTTAGTGTTCTGCGACAGCAGGGCTTGTGACGCTTCCGGTGCTGTTGGGAACTCCAGAATAGTGATGGCCGGTTTCCCGTTCGGCGTACAGTATTCATCCGAGTGTTTCTTCAGGCTGTCCACCCACGACGTGCCTTGTTGTAGCCCGACTTTCAGGCCGCAGAGTTCATCTTCCGTTTTCGGCTGCACCGGGCCATCTTTCAGGGCGATAATCGACGCCCCGGAGAGGGCATACGGAATCGCGTCGGCCTGTTTCTGGCGTTCCGGAGTGACGTACATACCGGAGATGACCGCGTCATACTTCTTGCCTATCCCCAGGATCAAACTGGTGAATTTGGTGTCGATCAACTGTGGTTTGGCTTTTAACTGCCCGGCTATCAGGGCTGAAAATTCCGGATCAAAACCGACGATATTGTTATTGCTGTCATAGGATTCAAACGGTGGGTAAGTGACCTCCATCCCAACCTTAAATACACCGTCGGTCAGCAGTTCCGCCGACTGGGCCAAAGGGGAAAAACACGCGCTGGCGATAAGCGCTAACGCCACGCGGGACGAGACTTTTTTTAAGGCGCTATTCATCATTTATCCTCATGTATTATTGTGGGTTTTTGTTGGGCTTGTTTTTTCAAATGACCAAAGGTGTTGGTGCCCCTCGCTCTCTCCGGTAACTGGAGTTCGCCTTTGGCCACTTTTTCGCGCAGGTAGCGATAGGTTTGTAACGCCTGGCTCCACATATGCTCGCCGATACTCAACTCCTGGTATTCACTGGCTTCACCGGCAGCCAAAAAGTTCGGCAGCGGGCGAATAAGGGTGTGGTAGTCGCAGGCGAAAAACAGCGGGAAGGAGTAGCGTTCCTGTGGCACCTTGCGCACACGATGGGCAGTGGCAATAAAGGTGCCTGCGCTTAGCACTTCCAGCATGTCGCCGATATTGATCACGAAGGCTTCTTCCCCGGCCGCGTTTTTCACCGGCGGGGCATCTATCCACACGCTGTCCTCATTAAGCACTTCAAGCCCTGGTTGATCGGCCAGCAGCAGCGTGAAGCATTCATAATCGGTGTGTGCGCCAATGCCTGGAAAGTCTTCGGCACTTGCATCGAAGGGGTAGTGGATCAGCCGGAGTTTCGCGGGCGGGCAGGTGACCATCGCCTTGAAATACCCCTCTGGTAAGCCAAGCGCGAGGGCAAAAGCGTCAAACAGACGGTGGCCAAGGGCAAAGACCGCTTCATAGTAGGCGAGGATCCGGGATTTAAACTCCGGTAACGCTGGCCACTCGTTAGTGCCGATAAGCGGCGTGCCGGCGACAACAAACGGGTGATCGTCAGCCGCCTGGAAACCGATATCAAAGGCTTCTTTATGGTCTGGTTTGCCGGAGCCGTAGATCTCTTCCCCTTCCGGGACATAACCTTTATGGCTTTTTGAATGGCCGATGTAGTAGGCCATTTTTTCTTCCATCGACATGGCGAAGACCTGTTTCGCCGCAGCACGGATCCCGGCAATCAGCTCTGGTGAGATACCGTGGCCAGTGACGTAGAAAAACCCGACTTCACGCGATGATTTGCCTATCGCATCGGCAACGGCCTGGCGCTTAGCCAAATCGTCACTGGTCAGATCGCTGATATCGATGGTGGGGAGTTCGGTGAATGCGTGTCTTATGCTGTTCATTGCTGCATTTCCTTTTCAGTTAGTGATAAAAACTGGCGAAATTGCTGCTGTTGATACCGGGCCATCCAGGCATTCAGCGACCATAAGTCGGCAACCGGTACGTTGGTAAAGGGCAGGTGATGAAGGTAGCCATCCGGGCCAAATTCCGGCGTCAGTGTGGTTTGCGTGTAACCACGCTTACGCTGTGAGTGCCAGATTTTCATCCAGAACTTTTGCTGGAACGCTAACGCGTCCTGATATTCCGGCGCGGCAGGGTGAGGGATCTGCGGCCCCTGGTCATAACCTGCGCGGGCCTGCACATGATGGACGCGCTCGATAAAAGTGCTGAAATCGTCGCAGGGGTCGTTCAGCAAACGCTCACTGACGACAATCCAGTGGCTGATATCGGCGGTGAAACGTAGCTGCGGTAGTTGTCGGATAATGTCTAGCGTCAGCCATGGACTGTATAGCGATGTCGCCCGGTGAGTTTCAAAACTGCAAACCAGGCCGATATCGGAGGCCATCTCATGCACTTTGCCGAGAAAATCTACCTGCTGAGCCAGCGGCCAGCGATCGTTGCCGGCGAGCAGATTAACAAAGCGCGGGTTCAGCATTTTTGCAGCCACGAAACGTTCTTTTAGCCGCTCCAGATGATGTTCCGGGGTTTCGTGCTGGGCAGGAATCACGCCACCGCCGCTAAACACAATCGCGATATACTCCAGCTCTGCGGTCAACAGACGCCCGGCGAGGTTTTGCAGTTCTTCAGCGGTGGACGGTACGCGTGCTTCAATCCCGCAGCAACCGACGCTTTTTAATTCACTTAAGGTTTGTGGCCAGGGCGTTGTCACCCCCCAAAGAGTGCGAAAGATATTGAGCTGCATGACAACACCCCTATTGGTATTTTACGCCGGGTAATACACAGAGCATTTCGTACAGGAGGTTTGCGGCCAGTTGAGAGGTATTGCCGCTGACATCATAAGGAGGAGAGACTTCCACCAGGTCGCTGCCAATCAGATTCAGTCCACGGCAGCCGCGTACAATCTCTAAGGCCTGAATCGAGGTCAGTCCACCCACCTCCGGCGTACCGGTTCCGGGTGCCCAGATAGGATCGAGGCTGTCGATGTCAAAGCTAAGGTAAACCGGCCCGTCCCCCATCTGCTGGCGGACTTCAGCCATTAACGGGGACAGTGATTTATGCCAGCACTGTTCGGCCTGCACCAGACGGAAACCCCGATCAACGCCCCACTGAAAATCACCGGCAGCGTAGCCCTGGGCGCGCTGGCCAATCTGTACCACGCGCTTAAGATCCAGCAATCCTTCTTCGACGGCGCGTCGGAACGTGGTGCCGTGAGCAATTTTTTCACCGAACATTTCATCATTGGTGTCGGTGTGGGCATCAACATGTATCAGCCCCACGGGGCCATGTTTTTTGGTCAATGCCCGCAGAATAGGCAGAGTGATAGTGTGATCACCACCGAGGGTGAGAGGGATCAGCGGATAACGATTTAAACCAGTGTAGTAATCCTCAATAATCTGCACCGATTTGAGCAAACTGTAGGTGTTAATCGGGACATCGCCGATATCTGCAACGGATAACGAGTCAAACGGCGCGGCGCCGGTGGCCATATTATACGGGCGGATCATCACTGATTCGGCGCGAATATAGCGCGGTCCGTAGCGTGTCCCGGAACGTTGTGAGGTGCCGATATCCAGCGGTATGCCAACAAAGGCAGCGTCAAGACTTTGTAAATCTTCAACAAATGGCAGGCGCATCATTGTTGCACGGCCTGCGAATCGTGGCATTTCGTTGCCACTTTGCGGTTGATGAAAATGGCTATCCATTTTAGCTCCTGAAGATGACGGACAAAACGTAACAGGAGGGATAGTGTGAAAATTGTACGGGATGTTAAATCGTCTGTTATAAATAATTACTTCATCTTTTTGTGAACTAATGACGATGCAAAACGACAGTAGCCTCAATATCCGGCAGTTACAGGTTTTCGAAACGGTCGCGCGGCTGGAGAGTTTTAATCGCGCTCAGCAGGAACTGGGCATTTCGGTTTCGGCCATCAGTAATGCGATGTCACAACTGGAAGGGCAGCTCGGTTTCAGTTTGTGTCAGCGTGGGCGGGGTGGTTTTTCGCTGACGGAAAAAGGACAGCAATTTTTACAACAAGCGATCCGCGTTTTAGGTGAACTGCACGAACTGGAGCGGCAGTCGTCGTTGTTGAAGGGGGAGCATAGCGGGACGCTTTGTATCTCGGCGCTCGATTCGATGGAAACAGAAACCGCGCTGTCGCTGCCGGTGGTGTTACGCAGTTTTATTGATAAATTTCCCTATATACATATCAAACTGATTATTCGTACTCCGGCGGAACAGATTAGCGGCGTGCTCAACAACCATATTGACCTTGCCATCGGCAGCTACAATTCCCAGGTCAATAATATCATCAGTGAACCGCTGTATCGCGAGCAGCACTGGCTCTATTGCAGCGATCTGAACCCGATGTTTTTTAGCCATCAACTCGACAAAGACAAGATCAGCCAGTGCCCGTTGGTCACCCGTAGCTACTGGAACGCGGGCGATTTACGGCGACGGGGATTCAGTAAAGGCAGCGCGACGGTGGAAACGGTGGACGCCCAACTGCTGCTGATCCTCTCCGGAAAGTATATTGGCTATCTCCCCGAACATTATGCCTGGCCGTGGATAAAAGAGAACCGTCTGCGTGTATTACTGCCCAATGAGTTTGGCTTCCAGTCACCGTTTTCTGCTATTTGTAAACGCGGCCGCAGTAATGAACCGTATCTGAAAGAGTTTCGCAGCCTGTTAAAGAAAAATACCGTCGCGAGCCCAAAATGGAATTATTGAGAGCGCCGTTAAGGCAAATATCTGCGTCAGTAAAAAGGTGAGTGGATCAACTACAAAAATTCCGTTATGACATATCCGTTGCAATGAACACCAAACATGGAGTGAAAGCGATGAACGAGATTCGAATTGCCCCCGATCGATTGCATCAGCTGGTCTTCAATCTGTGGATATATGCCGGGAGCCATAGAGCAGAGGCGCAAAAAATTGCCGATCATCTGGTGGCGGCAAATCTGGCTGGCCACGACTCTCATGGTGTGGGCATGATCCCAGGCTATATTGCAGCGAGAGACCAGGGATTATTGCAGCAGAATAAAACATTGCTGGTGGTCAAAGATGCAGGGGCAGTGTTGACCGTGGATGGTCAGCAGGGCTTTGGGCAGGTGATGGCTGCGGATGCTATGGATTTGGCGATTCAGCGCACGCGGAAACTGGGAATGTGCGCTATTGCACTGCGGAATTCACACCATATTGGCCGTATTGGCCATTGGGCTGAAATGTGTGCCAGGGCTGGGTTTATCTCGTTTCATTTCGTCAATGTCGTGGGTGACCCCATGGTTGCGCCGTTTAATGGCAGCGATCGCCGTTTTGGGACCAATCCGTTCTGTGCGGTATTTCCTCGTTCCGGCAAAGCGCCGCTGCTGCTGGATTTTGCCACCAGCGGAATTGCTTACGGTAAAACCCGCGTGGCATGGAACAAAGGCGTTTCGGTCGCTGAAGGGAATCTGATCGATAGTCACGGTCTGCCAACCAACAACCCCGGGGTGATGCACGAGTCGCCTTTTGGTTCACTATTGGCATTTGGTTTACATAAAGGTTATGCCCTGGCGGTGATGTGTGAGGTGCTTGGCGGAGCCGTGTCCGGGGGGCAAACGACGCATCCTCATTCATTGCAAACGTCCCAGGCGGCCATTTTTAACTGTATGACCAGCATGCTATTAGATCCGGCGGCTTTCGATGCCCCAGAGATGCAACAGGAGGCCCAACGTTTTATTGATTGGGTAAAAAACTCCCCGCAACCCGGAGAACAACCTATCCTTGTGCCCGGCGAGTGGGAAGAGATTCAGCGAATGGCGCGCCAGCAACAGGGCATTCCAATTGATACCAATAGCTGGCAACAGATTTGCCATGTGGCTCGCGCTGTCGGTATGCCCGAAGCGGAACTGGCAAAATATAGCGCATAGATGGCGGCGAATAGGGCGTGCTCAGCGTCATTCTCTATAAACCCAAACTCTCCGACAGCGGAACGGGAATCGGTTCACCGCACACAGTCACCGTCGGGCCGCCCAACGCATTCCAGCGAAATAAATTCAAATGCCAGCCGTCGGGAATGCTTCGGGAGCGGTCGATAATGCCATCGGCGTTGGAGACGCGCGCCTGATCAGCGTTTTGCCAGGAAGGCGGTTCAATATTTTGCTGCAGGGCGCTGAGCCAGCAGTGATTAGACAGATCGCGGTTAATGCCTAAAGCCAGACAGGAATATTCGTCTCGCTGGTCTAACACCCGCGCACCTTCGACATACAGTGGGACAAGCACCCGCGGTTTGCCGTCCTTTCGCATATGGGCGGCAACTGCGAGCGTTGCCCACTCACTTACCGGACTCATATAAAGAATTGTTTGTCCTGGCCGATGATAACGTCCTGGGGACTCGGGCCGACTGCGCGACAGCACGCTGCTGAGGAACTCCGCCGGAACGGCACGGAAAAAGAAACCGGTGACGTTTTTGAAATGAAGGTGGTTATCGGACACAATGGCACCTGGCCTGCTCAGAAAATTGGCAATCCTAGTAAACCAAAACGTTGTGACAGAATTGCCATCGCAAAGCCCCGAAGCGTCTGTGATGATTGTGCTACGGCCAGGATAGTTTCGCTTCTGAACTTTTTTTCAACCGGCCTGTCAATATCACAGCCAGAATCATGGGAGAGCGTTTCGAAGTGAAAGGATTGTTGACTGCATTAATACTTATTGCCAGTTTTCTGATTGGCTGTGCGATGTATTACAAAGTGGGCTGCTGGTTTGAGGATGACATCATCAATTTTTACGCCGGAGACGAAGGGTAAAGGCTGGGTAACTGCGCGAGGCATCATTACCCGGAATGTTTAACCTTTAAAGACGGAAAACTTTTTGGTCAGCGGTTTCAGTTTTTCAGTTTCGCCGTAAAGCGCAATGCCAACAAACTCGAGTTCAGCGAAAGGGGTTTCGCGAGTGTCTTTGATTTGTTGCTCAGAAGAATGCGACAGCATGGTGGTGGTAAAAAAGTTATACAGCACGCCTTCTTCCCTGCATTTCTCCAGCGTCGTCCCCAACTGGCTACTGTTTTTAGACTGAAGCACCACCACCGGATAATGGTTCATCCAGGCGCTTAAGCCGCTATCCTGGTTGGGGTAGTCATGAAATACAGGCTTATCGACTTTAAGCATGATACCGCCGCACAGGTGCCCCACGGCATTCATTTGCACGCTGACGTCGGCGTTGCGGTTCACGATGACATACAGCTTATAATCATTATCTTCGAACATTCTGGCTCCTTGTCTGTTTAAGCATCTGCTGCTGATTTAGCTTAGGGCGAAAAGCTCAAGCATAGTAATCGTTTTTTTATCCACCTTCCTGTTGGCGATCAATCTTTAAGGCACAGAGAAAATTATTCAAACGACAATCGTTATATATTATTTTATATAGCGATTAATAAGGAGAGCAGATGGAACTTTACGTCTTTTATGTGGGCGGCAATGCCGGAAAATCCAATATCGAAGTGCATGACGTCCAGCTTGTGGCCGCAGAGAAACCAGAGGACGCATGGCCTGCATTACGTGCAGCCTGGTTTGGTGACAAAGATAAAATCCATATCGACGGTTACGGCAAGCTGTGCTGGGCCGACGGCTACCGCATTCGCCTTTCGGATAAACCCGTTGAGCAAACGCAAAAACTCTTTTTTGTGAACGCCGGCGGCTACAGTCCGAAAACGCTGGCGGAGCTGCATGAGTTTGATTTCTTCGTGGCGGAAAATCCGGCGCAGGCAAAAGAGAAGGCGCTCGCCAGCCTGCTGGTCGAAAGCTATCAGCAGCACAAAGACAACCTGAAAGACGTTGATGACTGCCTGCTGTTAGAAAGCGTGGGGGAGTATTTTATCCATCTGGAAAAAACGGAGCAGGGCGAACGCTTCAGGCCAGAATGGCAGGGTTATTTGCCGATTAGCGAATAGCGCTCTTGTTCTCTACGGAAAAACGGTGCCTTAGCGAAAGGCGCCGTTTTTACTGTTTCACTCGCTAACGCAGCAAAATTGATAAACTCACGCCTGAATCACGCGAATCTGCTAGCATACGCGCCTGCCCGTTATTATTAAGAGATGACCATTGTGACCGCTTTTTCCGCACTGAACGCTTTACCTGAAGCACAACTCGCCAACCTTAGCGAACTGGGGTATCACGAAATGACGCCCGTTCAGGAAGCGGCTTTGCCCGCCATTCTGGCCGGAAAAGACGTCCGTGCGCAGGCTAAAACCGGCAGCGGCAAAACCGCCGCTTTCGGCCTCGGTTTGCTGCAGCACATTGATGCCAGCCAGTTTTTAACCCAGTCGCTGGTGCTGTGCCCAACGCGCGAGCTGGCCGACCAGGTCGCTAAAGAGCTGCGTCGCCTGGCACGCTATATGCCAAATATTAAAATTCTGACTCTGTGCGGCGGCCAGCCGTTCGGCGTGCAGCGCGACTCGTTACAGCACGCGCCGCACATTATCGTTGCCACGCCAGGTCGTCTGCTGGATCACCTGAAAAAAGAAACGGTGAAGCTGGATGCGCTGCAAACGCTGGTGCTGGACGAAGCCGACCGCATGCTGGACATGGGCTTTGCCGACGCCATCGATGAAGTGATTGCCCATGCGCCGGCCAAACGCCAGACGCTGCTTTTCTCCGCCACCTGGCCCGCAGCCATTGCCGCAATTAGTGGGCGAATTCAGCGCGACCCGCAGACTATCGAGATTGATACCGTGGATGAGCTGCCGTCCGTTGAACAGCAGTTTTATGAAGTCTCCCGCGGGGGCAAAATCGGCCTGCTGCTGGCGCTGCTCAGCAAACATCAGCCAGCGTCCTGCGTTGTTTTCTGTAACACCAAAAAAGATTGCCAGGCCGTTTGCGATGCGCTGAACGAGCGCCATCAAAGTGCCCTGGCGCTGCACGGCGACATGGAACAGCGTGACCGCGACCAGACACTGGTGCGCTTCGCCAACGGCAGCAGCCGTGTGCTGGTGGCAACGGACGTTGCGGCACGTGGGCTGGATATTAAAGCGCTGGAAATGGTCATTAACTACGAACTGTCGTGGGACCCGGAAGTGCACGTTCATCGTATTGGCCGTACCGCACGGGCCGGGCAAAGCGGGCTGGCTATCAGCTTCTGTGCACCGGAAGAGGCGCAGCGCGCCAGCGTGCTGGCAGAAATGCTGAATCTTTCCCTGAAATGGCAGCAGCTGCCGTCCGGCATTTCCGTGAAGCCACTGGAAGCAGAAATGGCGACGCTGTGCATCGACGGCGGCAAGAAAGCCAAAATGCGTCCGGGCGATATTCTGGGGGCGTTAACCGGGGATATGGGGCTGGAAGGTGCGGACATCGGCAAAATCGACGTCCACCCAATCCATGTTTACGTTGCGGTACGTCAGTCCGTGGCGCGCCACGCCTGGAAACAGCTGCAGCAGGGCAAAATCAAAGGTAAGTCAGTGAAGGTTCGCCTGCTGAAGTAAACAAGCTTTCCCCTCATCATAACCTTCTCCCCAAGGGGGAGAAGGGATAAAAGAACGGCAATCTCTGTTTTCCTCATCTCCCTTCCGGGGAGAGGGCCGGGGTGAGGGGCAAACTAGCTCAGCCGATAATGTCGGTTAGGCTTCAGCGCCTCCGGTTTCTCCGCCTCATCGTTCATATCCCGTAAATCACGTTCAATGGCCACGCAAATAGCATCCAGCGGCAGGTCGTTATCCTCGGTACCAAACGGATCTTCCAGCTCTTCGGCCAGCGAATCCAGAGAGATAAATGTATATGAGACAAACACGGAAACAAACGGCGTCATGTAGTGCAGGTCGGTTACCAGGGCAAACGGCAGCATAATGCAGAAGATATACACCGTGCGGTGCTGAATCAGGCTGTAGGCGAAGGGCATCGGCGTAGACATAATGCGTTCGCAGCCGCCGGACACGGCCGACAGTTCGTTCAGATGATTGTCCAGGCTGCGCCACAGCACATCGGAAATCACACCATTCTCGCGTTGCTGATTCAGCCAGCTTCCCATCAGCATCAAAATGCGGTTACACGGCGCGTGGCTTTCGCTGACCCAGGCCAGATCCTGCGGGGTCAGGTAACGGCTAAGCATTTCCTGCTGCGGCTTTTTACGTAGCGTCATGCGCAGGCTGTTGCAGAAGGCAACCTGTAAATTCACAAACCGCTGCACCGCCTCAGGCTGATCCCCCGCCAGCGTTTTTACCTCACGCAGCAAAGAGCGCGAGGTGATAGCCAACTGTCCCCACAGCAATCGCGCTTCGTTAAAGCGTGCATAGCAGGCGCTGTTGCGGAACCCGAGGAAAATGGCGATCGCCACGCCGAGAATGCTAAACGGCGCGATGGTGAGCTTGATCCCGAGGGTTTCATACCACGGCAGGAAGAAAATAACGCTAATAGAAAGCAGCAGATTCAGCAGCAGTCGGGAATAGATTTTTTCCAGTACCGAGCCGTGCCAGACGAAGAGGCGAGCTAACCAGTGTTGAGGCGGGCGAACGATCATGATGAGTAACAGACTAGTAACAAGAGACTGTATTTAACGGCAGACCGTGACGCAGATCAATCTTTATCGCTACAGAAACTTAACAAAGGCTACCCCAACGCGCGATGAGGTAGCCGCAATGTTATCAGGCGAGTTTAAACACCGAGACGGCTTCATTGAGCCGGTGAGACTGATCTTTAAGGGAATGCGCGGCAGCGGAAGCCTGCTCAACCAGCGCGGCATTTTGCTGGGTGACCACGTCCATTTGCAGCACGGCCTGATTAATCTGCTCAATACCGCGGCTTTGCTCGCCGGTAGAGACAGCGATCTCGGCCATCAGCGTGGTGACCTGGCTAATCGACGCGGAAATACGCTTCATGCTTTCCCCAGCGCGGTTCACCAGCTCGCTGCCGTTGGTGACCTGCTGGCCGGACAACTCAATCAGCTCCTTAATTTCTTTTGCCGCCACGGAAGAACGCTGGGCGAGATTGCGCACCTCGGCTGCGACCACCGCAAAACCTCGGCCTTGTTCACCCGCACGAGCGGCTTCAACCGCTGCGTTAAGGGCAAGAATATTGGTCTGGAAAGCGATGTCTTCAATGATGGAGATAATGCTGTCGATTTTGCCGGAACTGGTTTCGATATTGCGCATGGAGCCTATGACCTGGTCGACGATTTGCTGACCTTCGCTCGCCGCCGCGCGCATACCGTTAGCCAGAGTATTGGCCTGATGCGAGCTTTCTGACGTCCGTTTAACCGTGACGGTAAGCTGTTCCATGCTGGCCGCCGTTTCACCCAGCGATGCCGCCTGTTCTTCGGTACGAGCGGACAAATCGGTATTGCCCGCCGCAATTTCTTCTGACGCATAACCAACGGTGGTGCTGGACTCGCGCACCTGGTGGATAATTTCAGTGAGCGACAGGCGCATTTGCTCGAGGCTGTGCATCATCTGGCCAATTTCATCATTGGATTTGATATCAATGGAACGATGCAGCAGGCCGTTGGCAATTTCAGCGCAGTGTGCCTTCGCGGTATCCAGCTCTTTAAGGACGCGCACTTTCAGCAAAACAAAGGCGGCGGCAAGAATCGCAATAAACAGCGCGGCAAACAGACCAATGGCGACAAAACTTGAATGAAAACCGGCCTGCGCGTCGTCGTTGAGCCGGTGCGCGTGCTCTTCCCTGAACGCCAGCAGCTTATCCAGCGTGATTTCGAATCCACGGTCGAGCGCCGGGATGGTGGCCGTGACCAGTTCAGCGCTGCGGACTTTGTCATTGGCTTTGGCAGCGTCCAGCAGGGGCTGTAGCCCACCGTCGCGGTAGGCGAGCCAGGCGGCTTTATACTCATCGGCGAGCGTTTGTTCCCCGGGCTGTTTGGCCGCCTCCTGGTAAGCCTGGAAGCTGGTGTCGGCTTTATCCAGCGCTTCTTTGGCCCCGACCAGACTCTGGTTAGCCTGCGTGGCGTTGCCGGATTCCATCTCCTGAATGGCCTGCATGGCACGAACGCGCATGGTGCGGCTGTGGTTAATGGGATCAATCACGGATAACACAACGCGGATTTCACTGTTGACGTCATTGAGGGCGTGGTTGCTGCGGGTAAGGGACCAAATGTTGGAGGCCGTGCTGGCGAGAAAAATAAGCAACAGCGTGCTGAAAACCAAAATCGAAAAACGCCTGACTGACATACTAAATCCTTAAGTCGGTGAAATATTCTTTTCCCAGGCAGCGCTGAAGGGCATTCAACACTGCTGACCGTAGGGTTATCGGCAGCACGAAGGGGATATTTACCGGGCGAGAAATTTAGAGCACAAAGTGTAATCTTACTGTCATCTGGCTATTTTATAACTCCGGTACCTCAACCACCGATATGTATAAAAACCATGAAATTAAAAACACTTGCCTTACTTTGCAGTACCGCTTTCCCTCTGGCTGTTTACGCTGCGGATGCGCAGGTTGATCGTTACGTTGTCACGTTCCCGCAGGGGGACAGCGTGGCCTACAAAGGTGAATATGCCGCCAACTTCCCCCATGGATTACCGGTCGGCGTAGGTTCGGGCCTGACCTTTATGGGCAAGCAGGGCGACGATCTGATTTTTACCACCGTGACGGATCGTGGTCCCAATGCTGACTCGCCGAAAGCCGGGAAAAAAGAGTCCAAGATTTTTGCCAACCCTGATTTCACGCCGCTGCTGATGACCATCCGCGTGAGCAACGGCAAAGCCGAAGCTATCGACGCGAAGCCGCTGCATGATGCGCAGGGGCCCATTAGCGGGCTGCCGCTGCCGGAAGGGCTGATTGGCGCCACCAATGAAATTGCCCTGAGCGATGCGTTGCAGCAGTTGAAGAGCGACAAACGCGGGCTGGATACCGAAGGCATCACGCCGGACGGCAAGGGCGGTTACTGGTTGTGCGATGAGTACGGCCCGTTCGTTATCCATGTCGATGCTGACGGCAAAATCCTGAAAAAATATGGCCCGCAGGCTGAGCACGGTGAACAGGGCGTGGCGGGTGGATTGCCGAATATTGTCAAATGGCGTCAGCCTAACCGTGGGTTCGAAGGCATAACCCGTATGCCGGATGGCCGGATTATTGCGGCGGTACAGAGCACGCTGGATATTGACGGCAAAACCAAAAACAGCGCGCAGTTCACGCGCCTGGTGAGCCTCGACCCGGCGACCGGTAAAACCGAAATGTACGGCTACCCGATCGACGTGGACGTCTATAAAAAAGCCAAAGATGCCAAAATTGGCGACATTGTGGCGTTGGATAATCACCGCCTGTTGCTGATTGAGCAAGGCGGCGACAAAAACAAGCAAATGCGCAATCTGGTCTACGTGGTTGACCTGAATGGCGCCACAGACCTGGCCGGGTTCGATAAAGAAAAAGCCCCAGAGTTTGATGATGCTGAGCAGTTGAAGGCGCGCGGCATCAAGCTGGCGAGTAAAAAAGAAATTGTTGACCTGCGCAAGCTGGGCTGGCAGCAGGAAAAAGCCGAAGGCATGGCGCTGATTGATAACCAGACGATTGCCGTGATCAACGACAACGACTTTGGCCTGCAGGCCGTGCTGGCGAACGCCGACGACTATCAGGTGGACGGCAAAGGTCACCTGCTGAAAGACGGTGCGGAAGTGGCGACCAAAATCGAGCTGAAGCCGCTGGAAAAACCAGAATCACAGAACGATTTCTGGGTGATTAAGCTGCCCGAACCCCTGAAATAATCTCTGCCCTTGCTCCTTTGCCAGCCGACAGGGGAGCAAGCCATTAAAGCCAGGCCGGCCAGGAGCATTTTAGAGAAAGGAGTGGCAGGAAAATACGGTATACTGTATATAAACACAGTTATTGTAAGAAAAGGGAATGTTGATGCAAAACTTCTTCTCCGCCACGGCGCAATGCCGCGTGCGCTATCTGGATTTACCCGGCGGGGGTGTGCCGCTCCTGTTCATTCACGGCCTCGGCTGTGCCTCCTCTTATGAATATCCCCGCGTCGTCAGCGATCCGGCCTGGAGTTCCCGCCGCAGTATTCTCATCGATTTACCCGGCAGCGGCTACAGCGAAAGGCCGCAGGAATACGGCTACAGCACCCGTGAACAGGCAAATGTGGTGGCCGATTTGGTGGAGCATTTAGGATTAAATCGTTTCTTTTTGTACGGCCATAGCATGGGCGGCAGTATCGCGATTGAAGTCGCCGCCGCCATGCCGGGGAAAATTGCGGGGTTGATGGTGTCGGAGCCCAATTTCCGCGCTGGCGGTGGAATGTACAGCCGCATGATTGCCGCGCAGACAGAAGACGAATTTGTGGCTCATGGTTACCAAAAAGCCATCGCGGCTAACGAGGCAAATCCGTGGTCCGGCAGCCTGCAAAATAGCGATCCCAGGGCGGTATGGCGCGCAGCAGTCTGCCTGGTCAGCGGCATCGAGCCGGACTGGCATCAGCTTTTTGCCCAGCTAAAAATCCCCAAAACGCTTATTTTTGGTGAGCTTTCGCTGCCGGATGAAGATTTTACCGCTTTCCAGCAGGCCGGAGTCACAACCGCCATCGTACCGAGCGCCGGGCACTCTATGTCGTGGGAAAACCCCGCCGGGCTGGCGAGAGTGCTGGCCGAACAGTGCAGAGCGTAATAAAAAAGCCATCCCGAGGGATGGCTTTACGGTTAAATCGCTAACTTTTTATTTAACGCCTCAATCTCTGCCCGCCACTGCTTTTGCAGCGCCGGTTTCTGGTGCTTTTCCTTACGCGCCACGTCCTCCGCCAGCTTTTCTTCCAGCTCGATAAGCCGTTCCAGCAGCGCATCGCTTTCACTGTAGCGCTGAGTTTGAATGACAGATGGCTCTGGTTTGGCTTCGGCCACCGGCTGCCCGGTTTCCTCGGCGGTCAGCAGGGCATACAGCGCGTCCAGGTCGTGCCATTCACTTAACACGCCGTTATCCACCAGCCAGAAGCGGTTACAGCCTTTGGCGATCAGCTCGCGGTCGTGGGTCACCAGCAGCACGCCACCTTCAAAGGTTTGCAGCGTTTCCGCCAGCGCCTCTTTGCCTTCCATGTCCAGGTGGTTGGTCGGCTCATCCAGCATCAGCAGGGAGTAGCGGGCCAGCGTCAGGCCAACGAACAGCAGCCGCGAACGTTCGCCACCGCTCAGCGTACTGACGGTTTGCTGGTGCCGCAGCCACGGGAATCCGGCGCTGATTAACGCCATTTTCCTGTCCTGTTCGCTGAGCGGCGCAAACGGTTCCAGTGCCGCCAGCAGAGAGTCACCGTCGTTAAGCTGGTGTAGCGTCTGGTCGTAATACCCCATGTGCACGCGAGGATGCAGGCGAATAGCGTCCTCACGTTCCGGCTGCTGGTACTGCTGCCAAAGCAGGCGCAGCAGAGAAGACTTGCCGCAGCCGTTCCGGCCTATAACCGCCACGCGGTCGCCGCTTTTCACCCTTTGTAACGGCAGGGTAAACAGCGGCTCACACTCTGGCGCGGGCCGAACCTTCAGCGACTCCAGCTCCAGTAGCCTGTCGGCAATCAGCGCTTCGCCTTTCAGCTTAAGCTGCCACTGGCTGCCCGCCGTGAGCTCAGTTTGTTCGTCCTTCAGCCGGTCGATGCGCTTCTCCATCTGCTTGGCTTTTCGGGAGAGGTCTTCGTTGTCGTAGACCCGGCCCCAAATCGCCAGCCGTTTGGCGCTGGCTGTAATGCGGTCGATTTCCTTCTGCTCCGCCTGATGGCGGTGGGCGTCGGTCTTGTCACGTTCTTCCAGCGCGCTACGTGCCTGAGAACACGGCAGAGCAAAGAAATGCAGTGAACAATCGCGCAAAATCCAACTGCCGTTGGTGACGTTATCCAGCAGGCTGCGGTCGTGTGAAACCAGCACGAAGCTGCCGCTCCAGCTGCGCAGGAACTGTTCCAGCCAAAGCAGCGTGGGCAAGTCCAGGTGGTTACTGGGCTCATCCAGCAGCAGCAAGTCTGGCTCGCTAATCAGCGCTCGCGCCAGCAGAAGGCGAGTATGCTGCCCGCCGCTCAGCGTGCCGGCAGTCAGCCGCCAGTCCGTTTCGTTAAAGCCCATGCTTGCCAGCAAAGCTTCTGCCCGCCAGCGTTCGCTATCACGCTGGTTTTCCTCAATTTGCGCCAGCACGGCATCGAGCATGGTCATCGCATTAAGGCTTTCCGGCAGGTGCTGTTCAACCCTTGCCATCAGGCAGCTAGCCACGCGAGTCACCGAGCCGCTGGTGGGCGAAAGGGTGCCATCCAGCAGTTTCAGCAGGGTACTTTTGCCGCAGCCGTTATGACCGATCAGGCCAATACGGTCGCCTTTTTTCAGGGTAAAAGTGATGGACTCCAGCAGCGGACCGAAAGCGGTGTCGAGGTGCAGAGACTGGGCGGTTAATAAAGTGCTCATATGTGCTTACTCAAGAGTTATGGCGTGCAAACGCCTCGTCGTATAACGCTGACGATAACCCGGTAAGCCCGAGAGAAGGGATTCAGTAAGTTTCTTCGCTCAAGCCGAAGTTATCGCAGCACGGAACCGATAACGCTTGAGCAGAGACGATCGCCAAAAGTATGCGAACGGTTAAAGCGCTCACAAGACATCATGGGGATCCTCCTTATATTCGTTGAGTGAATGGGTAGGCGGATTGTAGCGGGAAAGTTAATGGGTTGCCACCTGCCAGTGCAGAGCGTAATAAAAAAGCCATCCCGAGGGATGGCTTTACGGTTAAATCGCTAACTTTTTATTTAACGCCTCAATCTCTGCCCGCCACTGCTTTTGCAGCGCCGGTTTCTGGTGCTTTTCCTTACGCGCCACGTCCTCCGCCAGCTTTTCTTCCAGCTCGATAAGCCGTTCCAGCAGCGCATCGCTTTCACTGTAGCGCTGAGTTTGAATGACAGATGGCTCTGGTTTGGCTTCGGCCACCGGCTGCCCGGTTTCCTCGGCGGTCAGCAGGGCATACAGCGCGTCCAGGTCGTGCCATTCACTTAACACGCCGTTATCCACCAGCCAGAAGCGGTTACAGCCTTTGGCGATCAGCTCGCGGTCGTGGGTCACCAGCAGCACGCCACCTTCAAAGGTTTGCAGCGTTTCCGCCAGCGCCTCTTTGCCTTCCATGTCCAGGTGGTTGGTCGGCTCATCCAGCATCAGCAGGGAGTAGCGGGCCAGCGTCAGGCCAACGAACAGCAGCCGCGAACGTTCGCCACCGCTCAGCGTACTGACGGTTTGCTGGTGCCGCAGCCACGGGAATCCGGCGCTGATTAACGCCATTTTCCTGTCCTGTTCGCTGAGCGGCGCAAACGGTTCCAGTGCCGCCAGCAGAGAGTCACCGTCGTTAAGCTGGTGTAGCGTCTGGTCGTAATACCCCATGTGCACGCGAGGATGCAGGCGAATAGCGTCCTCACGTTCCGGCTGCTGGTACTGCTGCCAAAGCAGGCGCAGCAGAGAAGACTTGCCGCAGCCGTTCCGGCCTATAACCGCCACGCGGTCGCCGCTTTTCACCCTTTGTAACGGCAGGGTAAACAGCGGCTCACACTCTGGCGCGGGCCGAACCTTCAGCGACTCCAGCTCCAGTAGCCTGTCGGCAATCAGCGCTTCGCCTTTCAGCTTAAGCTGCCACTGGCTGCCCGCCGTGAGCTCAGTTTGTTCGTCCTTCAGCCGGTCGATGCGCTTCTCCATCTGCTTGGCTTTTCGGGAGAGGTCTTCGTTGTCGTAGACCCGGCCCCAAATCGCCAGCCGTTTGGCGCTGGCTGTAATGCGGTCGATTTCCTTCTGCTCCGCCTGATGGCGGTGGGCGTCGGTCTTGTCACGTTCTTCCAGCGCGCTACGTGCCTGAGAACACGGCAGAGCAAAGAAATGCAGTGAACAATCGCGCAAAATCCAACTGCCGTTGGTGACGTTATCCAGCAGGCTGCGGTCGTGTGAAACCAGCACGAAGCTGCCGCTCCAGCTGCGCAGGAACTGTTCCAGCCAAAGCAGCGTGGGCAAGTCCAGGTGGTTACTGGGCTCATCCAGCAGCAGCAAGTCTGGCTCGCTAATCAGCGCTCGCGCCAGCAGAAGGCGAGTATGCTGCCCGCCGCTCAGCGTGCCGGCAGTCAGCCGCCAGTCCGTTTCGTTAAAGCCCATGCTTGCCAGCAAAGCTTCTGCCCGCCAGCGTTCGCTATCACGCTGGTTTTCCTCAATTTGCGCCAGCACGGCATCGAGCATGGTCATCGCATTAAGGCTTTCCGGCAGGCGCTGTTCAACCCTTGCCATCAGGCAGCTAGCCACGCGAGTCACCGAGCCGCTGGTGGGCGAAAGGGTGCCATCCAGCAGTTTCAGCAGGGTACTTTTGCCGCAGCCGTTATGACCGATCAGGCCAATACGGTCGCCTTTTTTCAGGGTAAAAGTGATGGACTCCAGCAGCGGACCGAAAGCGGTGTCGAGGTGCAGAGACTGGGCGGTTAATAAAGTGCTCATATGTGCTTACTCAAGAGTTATGGCGTGCAAACGCCTCGTCGTATAACGCTGACGATAACCCGGTAAGCCCGAGAGAAGGGATTCAGTAAGTTTCTTCGCTCAAGCCGAAGTTATCGCAGCACGGAACCGATAACGCTTGAGCAGAGACGATCGCCAAAAGTATGCGAACGGTTAAAGCGCTCACAAGACATCATGGGGATCCTCCTTATATTCGTTGAGTGAATGGGTAGGCGGATTGTAGCGGGAAAGTTAATGGGTTGCCACCTGCCAGAATTTGTTGCGAATGCCTTTAACGGCGGCGTCGCTGCTTATCCTCTCCCTAACCCTCTCCCTGGAAGGGAGAGGGAATAGATCACCTGCTGTTTTGACCTGTTGTTTTCTCCCTCGCCCCTCTCGGGAGAGGGCCGGGGTGAGGGGCTGACGCCACCCAATTCACCCTAGCAGCTTCACCAGCGTCTGCCGCTGCTTCTCATTAATATCCAGCGGATTTTGATAGCCGATATTCTCCGTTGCACGCGTATACAGCGCGACCAGCCAGTCGTATACGTAGCTGGCGTTGCCGCGTGTGGGCTGCTCGCCCAGTTTCGTCAGGCGGCGACTGATATCCGCCTGCGCGGGCGGTGCAAACACGGCCAGTCCTTTATTGACGCGGCTTGCTGGTCGGCCGGAAACGGGCACGCTGGCGTAGCCCAGCCAGGCAATAAAATCACCCAGCACCGTGCTGGCGCGGGAAATATCCAACTCAAGGCCTGAATCGCCGTTTTGCATACTGCGTTCCAGCCTCATCGGCACATCCAGCCGGTAGCTGGCGACGATCAGCACATCGCACAGCGCCTGAAGCTGAATGCTGTCCAGGCCAAACTGGTGCGCCGCCTCCCGGCGCTGGCCCAGCAGGCGCAGGTGGTTAACCCAAAGCTGGTGCACGGCGCGGGCGTAGCTGATGCCTTCGGTCTGGGGGACAACATGCTCGGCCGCGTCGGCAAACAAGTCTATCTCCAGCGCAAAGCCTTCCGGTTTAGGCTGATGCTGCTGTTGGTGCTGCAGCCATATCTGCTGCAGCGCATCCCGGGATGGCACCAGGCTTGCCAGCAAATCACCGTGCTGGGTTGCCCGGGCCTGCAGAGCTCGCACCAGATCTTCTGCCTGCTGGCGAGCCTGTTGCGGAGTGGCCTGCTGCGCGTCAATAAAGCGCTGGAACAGCGCGACGGTTTGCGCTTCCAGGTCGTTGCGCAGGGCGGCGAGGCGCTGTTCACGGCGGGTGCCATTAAGTGCATCAGTCAACCATTCCAGCAGGCGATGCATGTTTCTGCTGTCGAGCGCCTGCAGCGTGCCCCAGCGCTTGCCAGGGTTGCCGATCAGGCGCTGAACGCCGTCATCCAGGCTGGCACCAAGCGTAAAACGGGCATCAAACGGCGTGATGGCCCAGACCAGGCCCGGCAGCGCGCTGTGCCCCGGGCTTTGGGTGCTGTCTACCCACCACGCCAGCGCTTTCCCTGTCGCCTGAACTTCACTGCGTTCGCTGACGGCGTTACACACCAGCAGCGTGTCCGGCTGAAGACGAGTGGTGTACCAGCTTAGCTGATTCGCCGGGATATCCAGTAAATCCACGTTGCTCAGCGCGGTTGGCTGGCTGAGGGTGAAAATAACTTCGGCGCACAGTTGCGCGAGGTCGTTCTGCGGCAGGCTGAGGTGCGAACCCGGCTGATTTCCCACCAGCGGGCAAACCATCACATCCGCCTGTTCCGGCGCCTCTTCAGGGCCGGAAGGTATCAGAAAACCTTCGGCAGGCAGCAGGAAGCTGTCCACCACGAGGCTTGCCGGGGCCAGAACCTGTTCCACGCTACCCAAATGCTGCAAAGCCTGCGCCAGCCGCAGCCAGGTTTCCGTCAGGGCGCTGTCTTCGCCCCACAGCAGGGCGAACAGCGAGGCGCGATCTTCTGTCGAAAGGCAAGGTGCAAGCTCGGCCATGCGGTAAACCAGGCGCTCATCCAGGTGATGCTGGCGGCGCTGGAGGCGGTGGTAGCCGTACAGCAGATCGGCCGTTTGCTCACGGGTTAACCCTGGCGCAACTGCAGACAGACGGCGGGCTTCAAGTTCAGTCAGCCGCAGGGCAACCGCACTGGATGTTGCCAGACGGGGTGCGTCAGAGGCGTGATAGCGGTTGATAAACTGCTGCGCCAGTTCGGCCTCGCTGAACAGCGTCAGCAGCAGCGGGTAATTATCCACTTCCGGCGGCTGCTGCACGCTAAAACGCACCGCCATCGCCGCTGGCGTATGTCCAGGATTGATGTGCGTCAGGTAGTCCAGGCGTTTATCGCCGAGCTGAATATCGATGCGGCCATTCGGGCTGCCCTGCAGGGTATTCAGCAGATGATTTTTGCCGTCCAGGGCGTGACCATAAATGCCCAGCGTCAGCGGAGCATCCTCCAGCGCACTGATGCGACGGTGTCGTTCGCTCAGCTGTTGGAGGCGCGCAAGCAGGCTGTCCGCTTCATTGTCGAGCAGCGACGAAAAAGTGCGGGTCATCTGAACCCAGTTCACCAGATGGCTGAGCGTGGTAGTTAGCTGCTTCATTTTTGGTATACGCTCCCGCTGTCTATCCAGTAATGCGTCGCCCCGCTGTAGCTGCCGGCGAGGGTATTCAGTTTAAAACTCAGTTGTTCGAGGGGGACTTTGCTACCGTCCGACAGCCAGGCCTCGGCAAGGTGGAACGACTCGGCCTCGCGGGTCTGCTTCAGGCGCACGTTCAGCACGCCGTCTCCGGCAATTGATTTCGCCAGCTGCGGAGAGTTAATCGCCAGCGTGTAGAGCGGCGTGGCTGGCCAGCGGGCGTTATCCAACTGACGGAACCCAAGGCAAGCGTTGCCGCGCAGCGGGAAGTGGACTCGGGTGTCCAGGCTCGCCTGCGGGCTGTCGAGATCGATATCCCGATACCAGACGTTGTCTTCCAGCAGCCGGTCGTTGCCGTCCAGCATGCCCAGGTAGCGCACGGTGGAATAGGCCTGAATATCGGCGGCTTTAAAGTTAAAGCTCGGCAGACGCAGATCCATCGCCAGGCTGCACAGCATCGCACCCACCGCGGCGGTAGATTTCGGGTTACCGATGCGCCCTTGCTGGCTGAACGGATACCACTCGTGGGTCTGGTAGTTATCGAGCCAGACAATGCGGTTAACCGGCACCGGTTGCAGGTGGCGCAGCAGCGCCTGCACGCCCGGCAGACAGCCCGGGCGACCGGTGACTAGCAGCACGTCGCAGCAATAATGGTTGATCACCTCGCACAGCGCCTGCAGCGGCGCGGTGAGGGTGAACTGGCCCGCCAGCAGCGCATCCTGCAGCGCGGCAATTTCCGCCTGCAGCGGTACGCTCATGATGTCGAACTGCGGCGCGTCGGCAGGCAGCTCGTGCTGCACCGCTTGCTGAACGTAGTTGATCACGTTGCGGGTTGGCTGCAGGGTCAGTAGCTCGCCGAAGGTCGCTTCCAGCACCGAATCCGGCGCTTCCGGATCGCTCTCTTCCCAGAAAGAAAGCACCGCATGGCCAAGCGGAATAAATAGCTGGAGCGCGGTTTGCTGGCGCAGCGTGGCGCGGGTGTCCATGCGGCCAGATTCCCCGAACAGCGTGGTCATCAGGCCTGGTGCGTCAGCAACGCCCGCTTTGTGGATGTGGGCCTGTAACGCAGGCAGGACGCAGCGCTGAATCACGTCCAGCAAAATATCGTCCCCGGCGACTTTAAAGCCTTCACGGAACAGCAGGCGCGGCGCTATTTTCACGTTGCTGCCCACACCGTCGTCCAGTTGATACTGGGTGATGGCCATATCGGTTGTGCCGCCGCCGATGTCAATCGAAGCCACGCGCAGGGTTTTACCGACGGGTTCGTCCGGCGTCAGGGTGCGGTCAGGGCGGGCGAGGCTTTCAAAGAAACGCCCGGTTTGCCCGGCGTAATTCACCAGCGCCTCGTTATACAGCCAGACCAGCTGGCCGCAGGTGGCTTCGTCCCACTCCATCTGCACTTCTGGCACCGGCACGATACTTTTCTTTTTGTCGCGCTCGAGGGTGAAGCCTTCGTCGGTCGGGTGCCAGTCCATCGCTTTCCACACCAGGCCGACGGCCTCCTGCATCCGCTGGCGGAACAGTTCGCGCTCAGGCTTCGGCATTGCAGAAGGTAAAGTCAGGATCAGGTTGCGCAGCTGGCGAGGTGAGGTCGGGTGCCCCATGCTCTGGCGGGATCCAATGCTGTTGATCTGCATCAGCGCCTGGGAGAGCAGCTCGCACAGCATCAGGGTCATCAGCGAGCTGCGGCTGTACTGCGGCGAAAACACCGGCAGGCGCTCGTCCATCGGCAGGGCGTACAGCGGCTGGCCGTCGTCGTTCATCAGGTTCATCAGCGGGAACGCGGTCGCCAGCGGCTCGCGCTGGGTTTTCACACCCATTTGACTGAAGCGCCAGTCCTGGCTGGCTGGCGTGACGTCCCACAGGTAGCGGCGCGGGCTGGAGATCCCGCTGGCGCCTTCTGTACCGAGGCGAGCGCAGGCCATGCGGCGGGCTTCGTCGCCCACGCGGGCAATAGACGGCCAGACAAAGGCGTCATCGCGCCCGCTTTCAACGGAGAAATGCTGTTTGCCAAATTTTGCCTCGCTGAACTCAAGGCGGCTGGTAAACATCGCGTCGTTGATCAGCTGCGGCTCGCTCAGGGAGCGGATCTGCAGCTCGGCGGTCTGGCGCAGGCCATCGTTCTCCTCGCCGTGGTCTTCGATCAACACGCCGCAGGTGTGGGTGTTGCCCACATCCAGCACCAGATCTACGTCAATCGGCGGGGATTGCAGCGTGGCGGTGACGATCTTCACTTCCGGGACGGCGAGCTGGTTGCCGATAAGTTCCAGAATGTTCAGATAGTGAGCCTGGTATTCAAAGGCTTTCATCGCGGCGGCGAGTTCACGCTCGGTGCGCTCTTCCACGCGGGTGGCAAACTGGGAGAAGGTTTCGCGCAGCCAGCCGTCCACCCAGGTCTGGTCGAGGAAATCTTTGATCTCGTGGTTGTGCCAGGCCAGCGCAAAACGGGCGCCGTTGCGGACGTCATTTTCCGTCGGCGCCAGATGGGCGGCGGGATGATCGTCCGCGTAAATTTTGCTGTCCAGCGCGATGCTGATACGCACCGTATTTCCTGCAGAATCTGGCGTTTCCAGAACACGCACCTGCACGCGAGCCCAGTTATCCGGGCCGCCCACAAAGGTACGCGGTGGGTTAAAGCGCAGGAACGGCAGCGGCAGCCAGGTTTTATCCATTACCCGCAGGGAGTGGCCAAGCGTAATGGTGCTTTCGGGTTTCACCACTTCTGGCGCGGTGCCGTTTTCGCCCGGCAGGGTAAATTTGCCGGGCACAACATCGTAATCAAGGCGTAACAGCGGGCCGTTGGCCGTCTGGCGTACAAAGCGCCCGGCGTGGGCGGCGTTAGTCTGCGGCGCAAGGCCAAAGTCCAGGAACTGAATGCCGCTGTCTTTGATGAGCGTGACGCTCGGCTTGTAGTGAAAAAGGGTCGCCAGCATGATCAGTTACTCACTTTTCGGAAGGTGATCGGTATGACTTTGTCGCCTTCATAGCGGCCGGTGCAAACGGCGGCACCGTTGCTGCCGGTTTTACAGGTCACTTCCGGCATCGGGTAGCGGCTGCCGTCGCTACAGCGCGCGTTACCGCGGGTTTTAATCATCAGCGCGCCGTTCTGATGCAGGCCGGAAAACACTTCGGCTTTACAGACAATGTTGTCGCCGTGCACCAGGCGCACCGTGCCTTTGTTGTTGGCTATCTGGTAGCGAAGGCTTGGCGCTTTACCAGTGATCGGGTCACTGAAATCGATCTGTGCTCGCCAGGTGCCGTTGAGGAATTTAGTGGAGCCAATTTTCACGGCTTCTGCCGGTAGAATTAACGCATTCTTCGGCACGTCTGCGGCCACGGCAATCGGCTCAGGATTTTCTTCTGGCGCGGCAACCGGCGCTGGCTCAGGTTTAGGCGGCACCACAACTTCGGCAGGCGTCAGCGGCAAAGTAGTTTTCGCTACATCGACGGCCTGAATGGGGGCTGGCGCAATAGGTGTAGGCGGGACTTCGGCCTGGGCGGTTGCCACCGGCGCGGTCTGGTTCTCGCTAAGCAGCAGATAACCCACTGGAGCCGCAACGGCGACGGCAATCACCGCGGCGACCGGCAGCAGCCAGCGGCGGCGAGGCTTCGCAACTACAGCGGCAGGTTCCGGGCGCGGGGCTGGTTTTTCTTCTTCGGCTGCGGTTTTTTTCACTGCGGTAAGGCTATAAACCGGAGAATCATCATCCACCTGAACCGCCATCGGGGCTTCAAGCAGCGGTTTTTCGGGCTCGCTAATTTCTACCGGCAGCGGCTCCGGCATCGCTTCTTCAGGGATAAACGCGATTTCAGGCTCGCGCGATTCCACCACCCGCAGGCACTCCAGCACATCGTCCCGTGCGCCCTGGTTAAGATTCACAAAACCCCAGAAGGTGATCACCGGCTTGCCGTTCACCAGATAGACGTGCTGGCTGCCAGGGAACTGCAGGGCTTTTTCCAGCAGTGCGCCAAAGAGGCGGATCGAGGTTTTCTCCGCCTGCTGGCAGCGGGCGCTGAGCGAGGCCACGTTAGATAAACAATTATCCAGATAGCGGAGGGCGGTGCGACGCTCTTCGTCGCTGGCGGCGGCCCAACTGGTGACGCTGCCTTCCTGAGGCGCATACCAGTCGACGCGGTCGCCTTCGTCGTTCGGCTGGGGAATGGCCAGCGCGTCGGCGACGGCCTGCTGTTTACGAAGGCGTAATGTTTCGCGTATTTGAAACGCGGAATCAAACACTGCCTGACCGTTTTCGCCCAGCGCGAGAAAGTCATCCAGGCATCCGCTGCGCAATAATGTTTTTGCCACGTCATCAATCCTGCTGTTAACGGCTCACCCGAGAGCCATCTTCACGCTTTACAGTTTAACGAAGCGGCCCTAAGTCAAACGGCAGAAGAGACGCCAAAATGGGTAAATTATCTGGCTATTAGACAAAATGGGGCGGTAAGATGCGGGCGATACTTACCTGCGAGTAAGTCACTTACTGGCGGGTAACTTCTTGACCAGAAAGAAAAAGACAGACACGATTAACCCAGATTTCACGGCCACCAGGCCAGAGCTTTCCCTCTAACCATGTCGAGAAATATTATGGCTAAAATCGCTGTTATTTACTTTTCCGGATACGGTCACACCAAGCGTGTGGCAGAGCATGTTGCCCAGGGGGCAAACGCCGAACTGATCGCCGTAGACAGCAACGGTGATATTCAGGAAGCGGACTGGCAAAAACTGAACGACGCCAAAGGGATCATCTTTGGGGCGCCGACCTACATGGGCAACGTGCCGTGGCAGTTTAAGAAGTTTGCCGATGCGTCGTCCAAAGTCTGGTTCACCCGTGGCTGGCAGGACAAAGTGTTCGGCGGTTTCACCAACAGCGCCAGCCTGAACGGCGACAAGCAGGTGAGCCTGCAGTGGATGCAAACTCTGGCTTCTCAGCACGGCGGTATTTGGGTGAGCCTGGGCCAGTTGCCGGCGAACACGCTGGCGGCGACCCGCGAAGACGCGAACAACCTGGGCGGCTCAGTTGGGCTGCTGGTGCAGTCTCCGGCTGACGCAGGCGCTGAACAAATTGCCCAGGGTGACCTGGACACTGCCGTGAAGTATGGCGCACGCGTGGCCGATATTGCTACCCGCCTGAGCTAACGACACCTTTCTTTTCTAAAGCGCCTGCGGGCGCTTTTGTCTGTGCCTTTTCCTCAGTAATTACCCCTGGTTATTGTCAGTTGTATTCACCAAATAAATACTTATCATGATAATTATCATAGTGACTATATACATGGGGATTACCCGATGCATGACGATAAATACGACATTATCGATTTTCCCGACCGCCCGCTTGGGATGCGCCTGGCGATGCTGGTGCGCCTTTGGCGCGGCATTGTGGATGATGCCGTGGCGTTTACCGGTCTGACCCAAAGCAGCTGGACGACGCTGATGCAGCTCAGCGTGGCGGGGGAGAAAATCACCGTCACGGATCTGGCCCGGGCGCAGGGTATCGACCTGCCACCTCTGACGCGCACGCTGGCACAGCTGGAAAAAGAGGGCTACGTCACCCGCACGCCGGACGAAAAAGACAGGCGGGTGAAATTTATCTCGCTGACGCCCGCGGGCCAAAAAGCGATTAAAGCGGTAAGTGAAACGGTGGAGCGCTGCCAGGCCCAGGTCGCACAAGGCATTCCGGAGGAGCAAATAGAACAATTCAGCCAGACGGTAAACCTGCTGGCCGCCAACATGATCAAAATTCGGTAGTTCTTTCACGCCGGGTTTCCCGGCGTATTTCTCATTTAGCGAGTAGTTATGACCCCTGAACAACGATTTACCCGCTGGGTAAAAGTCACGCTGGCGCTGTTTGCCGCGATGTTTTGCTATTTTCTGGCCGCCGACATCTGGGTACCACAAACCCCGGACTCTACCGTGATGCGCGTGGTGACCCCGGTTTCATCCCGCGTTTCGGGCTACGTGACGCATATCTACGTCAGCAACAACAGCGTGGTGAAGAAAGGGGATGTGCTGTTCGAGATAGACAATAAGCCTTACCAGAATCAGCTTGAACGTGCGGAAATTGCCTATCAGCAGGCGATTCTCGATAACCAGCAAATTGACGCCCAAATCAGCGCCGCGCGAGCAAAAATTAAAGCTGCCCAACTGGATGCCGACAACGCCGGGCGCAGCTATCACCGCTTTAACGGGCTAAGCAGCGGTAACCTGATTTCTAAACAGGATCTGGATGCGGCCTTTACACGCTGGCAAAGCGCGGTGCAAAACGTCAACAACCTCCAGGCTGCGCTGGCACAGCTGGTGATTTCGCGGGGTGAACGCGGGGATCAAAACGTCACGCTGCAAAAATACCGCAACCTGCTGAACGACGCCCGGTTAAATCTGGATTACACCCGTGTGGTTGCCAGCAGCGACGGCATTATCAGTAATTTGCAGCTAAAAGAAGGCTGGTATGCCGGGGCCGGTTCCCCCGCGCTGGCGCTGGTTAACGACAAGCTCGATATCGTGGCCGACTTCCGCGAGAAAAGCCTGAGTAAAACCCGCCCAGAAACAACGGCGGACATCGTTTTTGACGGCCTACCGGGGCAGGTTTTCAAAGCCCGGGTCACCAGCAAAGACGCGGGTGTTTTGCCGGGGCAGCAGGCCATCAACGGGCAGCTTTCCGCGCCGGAGACCTCAAATCGCTGGGTGAGGGACGCGCAGCGTATGCGCATTCATTTGCTGCTTGAAGACGGGAAAACGCCGGACCTTCCGGCGGGCGCGCGAGCCACGGTGCAGCTCTACAATTCGCCTTCCGCTTTCGCTTCGTTTATCGGCGGGATGCAAATCAGGCTGGTGAGCTACCTGCATTATGTTTATTAAATTTATTCTTGGCCCGCTGAAACGGAATGCGCCGACGCCGTTCAGCGGCAATGATTTCCGCCATATGCTGCGTATCGTGATGGCGGGCTGTGTGGGGATGTTTGTCTACAGCTGGGTTAACACGCAGTACGGGGTGTTCTACGTGGTTTACCCCATCATGCTCACCGGGCTGGTACCCATTTTTAACGGCCATATTGCCCGGCAAATGATCGCCAATGCGCTGCTGAACTGCGTGGAAATGACGCTGCTGTTTGCGGTGCTGGCGAATTACCCGCTGCCGATGACGCTGATTGTGTTTCTGATGTACATGACGCGCTTCTACCTGATGAGCCGGGGGCCGCTCTTCCTGTTTGGCTCCATGGGCGTGGTCTGTTTAAGCGTGATGGCCAACTTCCTGAGCTACCCGACCACCGACATGAGCGACCTGATGTTTTCTAACATCATTGGTAGCCTTTTGGCCGTGGGGCTGTCGGCGCTTAGCTGCTATTTGCTGCCAGACGTAGAGCCGCGCAAGCCGCCGCCTCCGATTCAAAAGGACGGGCCACGGGTGATGCATGAAACGCTGCTCGCTTCGTTAACGGCGACTATCTTATTCACCGTGTTCCAGGTCTACACGCTGAATGACTCTCTGGCCGCGCTAATGGCGGGCATTTTTGCCCTGTTCCCCATGCATTTTCGCGGGGCGATCCTTTCGTCCTGGTGGCGCATCGTCGGGGTGATTGCCGGGTGTCTTTACGCCATTCTGGTGCAACTGGTGATCTACGATTTTAGCCGCCATCTGATCCTGCTGATGCCGCTGATTAGCCTCGGCCTGCTGCTGGCCGCGCGAATTCATGTGTTTGAGAAGGTCGGGCCGGGCGTGGGCTTTTCTATTCTGACCACGCTGGCGCTGATGTTCGGGCAATACATGCACCCTAATCAGGACATTGTTTTCAGCGCGCTGTACCGTATTTCATCGGTATCGGTGGCGATTGTCGGCACGCTGGCCGTCACCTTTATTATTCATAAAATACTGAATAACTTCGCCTCAACGCGCTACATCGTGAAATGACGTTAGTCCTGTTCCGGCCAGTCGCGGGTAATGCCCGGCTGGACAGGGCGCTCAAGATAGGTGGACAGGACGATGTACGTCCTGGTCGCCACCACGCCGTTGATCTCATACAGATGTGCAAGCAGAGCCTCAAGCGCCCTTGAATCCTCGGTGCGGACCTTCAGCAGCATGGACGTGTCCCCGGCCACGGAATGGATCTCTTCCACTTCCGGATAGGCGGAAATTCGCAGCAGATCCGGCGTTTTTCCCCAACCTTTGGTATCAATGTGGACAAACGCCAGCAGGGATTTGCTGATGGCCTTCGGGTCGAGCAGCGCCGCCGTCTGCTGGATCACCCCGGAACGCTTCAGGCGTTTGACTCTTTCGTGTACCGCGGGGGCGGAAAGTGCAACCTTTTCGCCAAGTTCGGCATAGCTGATGGTCGCATCCTCCACCAGCGCGCCTAATATTCTTCGGTCAGCGGCATCAAGAGTTCGCTCTGCCGCACCGTTCTGCTTAATACTGTCTGTTTCTTTTTTCATATTGCCCCTGACTAATGACGCTGAATTTCATTCGGATAAAATTGGTTTTTATCGAATGTAAGTCAAGTTTAATCATTGCCAGGAAGAAAAATGAAAAACAGCCAGTGTCTGGAACTGCATCCAGAGCCGTCTCTGTCTCCCGCTAAAGCTGTATATGTGCTGACCGGCTGCGTCGGCGTTATCGGCGCTAACTCAATGGTGCTGGGGCCTATCGCGCCGGCAGTAGCATCGTCTATCGGGGCGGGTGTGCCTACGGTGATGATGGCCGCGGCGGCTTTTGGCCTGGGGACGGCGGCGAGCGCACTTTTCCTGGCTCGTTTGATCGATTTAGTCGGGTCGGCGCGGATGCTCAAATTCACCATGATGCTTCTGGGCGCGGCGCTGTTGATTTGCGCGGCTTCGCCTTCCGTGGCGGTGTTTATTGCCGCTCAACTGATAGCCGGGATGGCTTCCGGTATCGCGCTGCCCGCGATTTATGCCAGCGCCGCCGCCATTGCGGAGCCGGGGCGTGAAAGCCGAACCATCGGCAAGGTGCTGACGGGCTGGACGCTGAGCATGATCGCTGGCGTGTCGTTTTCCGTGGTGCTGACCGAGTTGTTCAGCTGGCGCGCGGTGTATGTGTCCGTGAGCTGTCTGGCGGCCCTGGCGCTGATCGCGCTTGTCAGGTTGAACATGCAGGATCGCCCGGCGGCAGGCATTGCGCCTTCACCGCTGTCTGCCCTGGGGCTGCCGGGCATCAAGTCATTGCTGGTGGTTTGTGGCGCGTTTATGACCGCGTTTTACGGGATTTATGCCTACCTCGGCGATCACCTGCATCAGGATCTCGGCCTGCCGATGACGGCCAACGGCGGGGTGGCGATTGCCTATGGGGCCGGGTTCGGCTGTGCCGCCTTACTCAGCGGGATGGTGGATCGGTTTGGCCCTAAACGCCTGATGCCGCCAGTGCTTTTGGTGGCCGCCTTTGTTTACCTGGGTCTGGCGATGCTTGGCGGTTCGCTGATCGGGGTTATTTGCCTGCTGTTTGTGCTGGGCCTGGTGAACCACCTGGGCGTGAACTTACTGATTCAGCGCCTGACGGCCATCGACCCGGCTAAGCGCGGCACGCTGATGGGATTGAACAGCGCCGTGACTTATCTCGCGGTGTTTGCTGGCAGCAGCAGCTACGGGCCGCTTTATACCGATCATGGGTTTACCACTGTCTCGCTGGTCTCTCTGGGGCTGATGATCATCGCGGTGCTGACCTGTCTGTGGCGTGATTTTGTCGGGCAGGGCGTGAAGGTTGTGGGCTGAGCCACTTCGCTGAGCGCCCCGTTAACCGCCACAATTGTATAGAAAGGGAAGGTTTGCCATTTGCTTGTCGCTAAGGGCTGTGCTGTTATTACTGTGAGAAATAATAAGTAGCTCAACCATTTGGCAAGCAAATAAAAGGCAAACACTATGTCTAAAGGGAAAACACTGCTCGGTCTGCTGCTGAGCGCGCTCCTCCCGACAGGAAGCGCGATGGCGGCGGCTAACAGCACGCTGGTTTACTGCTCCGAAGCCTCCCCTGAATCCTTTAACCCACAAATTGCCAGCTCCGGCCCAAGTTTCGTCGCCAGCTCGCAAACCCTGTATAACCGCCTGATTGATTTCAGCCTGGCCGACAACACGCCGGTACCGTCACTGGCGACGGAATGGAAAATCAGTCCCGATGGCAAAACCTATACGTTTACCCTGCGAAAGGGCGTGAAGTTCAACAGCAACAAGTTCTTCAAACCCACGCGTGACTTCAATGCCGACGATGTTGTGTTCTCGGTCATGCGCCAGAAAGATGCCAATAATCCGTATCACAAGGTGTCGCAGGCGAACTACGAATACTTCAACGATGTTGGCCTCGACAAGCTCATCGTGGACGTTAAAAAGCTGGATGACTATCACGTCCAGTTCACCCTGAGCGAGCCTAACGCGGCGTTTCTCGCCGACTGGGGCATGGACTTTGCCTCTATTTTGTCCGCAGAGTACGCGGATGCGATGCTGAAAGCCGGTACGCCGGAGCGGGTGGACAACAACCCGATCGGCACCGGGCCTTACGCGCTGCAGGATTACAAAGTGGATTCCGTGATTCGCTACGTTGCGAATCCCAATTACTGGAAAGGTGAAGTCCCAACCAAACACCTGATTTTCTCCATCACCCCGAACGTGCAAACCCGTCTGGCGAAGCTGCAGAAAAATGAATGCCAGATTATCCCTGCGCCAGCCCCGGTGCAGTTCGATGCCATCAAGGCGGATAAAGACCTGGCGCTGCACAGCATCGACGGCCTGAACGTCGGCTATCTGGCGTTTAACACCAGTAAGAAGCCGTTCGATAACGCGCTGGTGCGCCAGGCGCTGAACTATGCGGTGGACAAAAAAGCCATCGTCAACGCCATTTTTATGGGGTCCGGTTCGGTAGCAAAATCGCCGATCCCGCCGACCATGCTGGGCTACGACAAGGATCTTAAAGACTACGGGTACGACCCAGAAAAAGCCAAAGTCTTGCTGAAGCAGGCCGGGCTGGAGAAGGGCTTTGATACCGATCTGTGGTCTATGCCGGTGCAGCGTCCGTACAACCCGAACTCGCGGCGCATTGCGGAAATGATCCAGAGCGACTGGGCGAAAGTGGGCGTGAACGCCAAAATAGTCACCTTCGAATGGGGTGAATATCTGTCCGGGATGCGTAAAGGGGAGCATTCCTCGGCGCTGTTTGGCTGGATGTCCGATAACGGTGACCCGGATAACTTTGCCGATACCCTGCTGGGCTGCGGCAGCGTCGCCAGTGGTTCGAACGTCGCCCGCTGGTGTGACAAAAACTACGATGCACTGGTACAGAAAGCGAAGCTGACCAGTGACCCGGCTGCCCGCGCGAAGCTCTACGTTCAGGCGCAGGAAGTTTACTATCAGCAGGCGCCGTGGATTGCGCTGGCGAACGGTAAAACCTTCTACGCGACCCGCAGCAACGTGAGCGGTTATACCGTTAGCCTCGCTGGCAGTGATTTCTCCAAAGCGAAGCTGGATTAATTTATACCAACCCTCACCCCGGCCCTCTCCCTGGAAGGGAGAGGGGGAATACAGATGCTGGTTTTTTAATTCCCGCGCTCTGAAAGGGAGAGGGGATACAGATGCCGGTTTTTTATTCCCACACTCAGGGAAAAGGGGTTCTCTTTTTATTCCCTCGCCCCTCAGGGGAGAGGGTTAGGGTGAGGGGCAAAACATCATAAGGAACACGCCATGACCCATCTTGCAGACGTGATAAACCGTGTAGACGACGCCATTGCCAAAGACATCATCATCCCAATGAACGAACTGCTGGTTGAACTCAGCGCCGATGCAGCGCTCACGCGAGAAGACCGCTATGCCCAGCAGCAACGGCTGCGTATCGCCATTGCCCACAAAGGCAATCATCACAAAGAAGAAACCGAAGAACGCCGCGAGCAGTTGACCCGCAGCGGCACTATTCTCTAGCCGGGAGTTATTATGCGTATTGGATTTATCGGGTTGGGCGGAATGGGCCAGCCAATGGCAGAAAATCTGCTGAAAGCCGGGCATCAGGTTGCCGTCTGGAACCGCTCTCAGGCACCTGCGGAAGCCTTAAAAGCGAAAGGGGCGACAATACACGCCACGCCAGCAGCGTTCACCGACAGCGAAGTGTTGATCACTATGCTAGCCGACGACGACACCAGCCGCCGGGTGGTGATCGAGCAGGGCGCGCTGGAAGCACTGCCGCAGGGCGCTATCTGGATCAACATGGCCACGGTTTCCGTCGCCTTTACCAATGAGATGGCGGAAAAAGCCAGCGCAACCGGGCATCGCTATATTGCTGCACCGGTACTGGGGCGCGTGGACGTTGCCGCCGCGGGCAATCTCAATATCCTTACCGCAGGGCCAGCAGAACTGTTGGACTGCGTGCAGCCGCTCTTCGATGTGTTGGGGCAAAAAAACTGGCGCTTTGGCGACAGGCCAGAGCAGGCGGCAGCGGTGAAGTTGGCTGCTAACTTTATGCTCGCCAGCGCCATTGAAGCGATGGGGGAATCTTCTGCGCTGGTCGGGGCCTACGATGTGGCCGCCGGGGATTTCCTCGGCATGCTGACCAGCACCCTGTTTGCCGCCCCGGCGTATAAAAATTATGGTGCGATGATCGCCGAATCACGCTACAGCCCGGCCGGATTTACCATGAAACTGGGACTGAAAGACGTGCGTCTGGCGCAGCAGGCGGCGGAAAATAAAAATGTGCCAATGGGTTTTGCGGGCGTATTGCGGGATAACTACCTCGATGCGCTGGCTCACGGCGATGAACATCTTGACTGGGCGGCATTAGCCACCGTTTCCGCTCGCCGTAGCGGGAAATAACCTTCCCTGGCGGTGAAGGTATTATATTCACCGCCAGATATATCCTCTTAATTATTCATCCGCACTAAAATAACGCCCCGCGACGGTGCTTTAAAGATAATAAAATCTTATTTTTTAATACAATCTCCTTGCAAATCATTTTTTTATAAATTCTGGCACTGTAATTGCTTTATCTATTCCATCTTGTATACCAGGTGGGATGCCAGCTTATGTCAGTCGCTTTATTGTCGCAGTGGGTAGCCGATTACCAGCCGCAGCCGCATTTGCTGCCGGGCGCTTATCAGCAATTAATGGCTAATATTTCGCGGCAGGATAATGCGTGGATATATATCGCCAGCGAGCAGCAAATTCATGAGCAAATAAAAGCGTTATTGCAGGTCATTAATGATGGGGAAAAAACGCCGACGGATTTCCCGCTATTTGGCGTGCCGTTTGCGGTTAAAGACAATATTGATGTAGCCGGGATGCCAACCAGCGCCGCTTGCCCGGTGTTTACTTATCATCCCGCTAATGATGCTACGGTGATTGCGCGCCTTCGCGCCGCCGGGGCCATTGTGGTGGGCAAAACTAACCTCGACCAGTTCGCGACGGGCCTGGTCGGCACCCGCTCGCCGTATGGCGCGGTGGTGAACAGTTTCAATCCGGACTACGTGAGCGGTGGTTCGAGTTCAGGCTCCGCATCTGTGGTGGCGCGCGGTTTGGTTTGCTTCTCACTGGGAACGGACACCGCAGGCTCCGGGCGTGTACCCGCCGGGTTCAATAACATCGTTGGCTTAAAGCCAACCAAAGGCTGGCTTTCTACGGCGGGCGTAGTCCCGGCCTGCCGCCTCAACGACTGTGTGTCGATCTTCGCTCATTCAGCGGTGGATGCGTCCCTGGTCGCCAACGTTGCAGGTGGGTACGATCCGCTTGATCCTTACTCCCGAAGCAACCCTAACATCGCACCGGCTCGTTTTAGCCCCCGCCTGCGTTTTGCCATTCCAGACCGCCTGACGTTCTTTGGCGACAAGCTCAGCGAAGAGGCTTTCCAGCTGGCGCTGGATAAGTTAATGGCGATGGGTGCGGAGCTGGTAGCGGTAGATTTCAGTGATTTCACCCGGCTGGCGGAACAGTTGTACAACGGGGCGTGGGTGGCCGAGCGAACCGTTGCGGTGAAGGAAATCCTCGAAAAACATCCTGATGCCATGGACCCTACGGTACGTGGGATCGTCGCCAAAGGGTTGAGCTTCACGGCCTGCGATGCCTGGCAGGCGGAATACACCCGCGCTGAACTTGTCCGCCATATTCAGCAGCAGCTTGCCTCGTTTGATGCCCTTGTGGTGCCAACGTCGCCGACGATCCATACGCTGGCTGAAATGCGCGACGAGCCGGTGGCCTATAACTCGCAGTTTGGTACCTACACCAACTTTACCAACCTGGCTGACCTCAGCGCGCTGGCGCTTCCGGCAGATTTCCGGGCCGATGGTCTGCCAGCAGGGATCACGTTGATCGCACCCGCCTGGCACGATGCCGCGCTCAGCCATTTTGGTGCGCAGTGGCAGGCGCAGCTTGATCTGCCTGCCGGAGCAACATCCCAGAAAGTGCCTGAACAACAGACTATGACGCCTGCCAGCAGCTACGTGCGTGTCGCTGTTGTGGGCGCGCATCTGCGCGGGATGCCGCTTAACCACCAGCTAACCGGCCGCAACGCCGTCTTCGTCGAAGATACTCATACGGCAGAGACCTATCGCCTTTACGCCCTGGCGAACACCCAGCCGCCGAAGCCGGGCCTGGTTCGCGCCGCCGAAGGGCAGCCGATCGCCGTTGAGCTGTGGGATATCCCGCTCGCGCGTTTTGGCGAGTTTGTCGCCGAAATCCCCGCGCCGTTGGGTATCGGCACTTTGACCCTGCAGGACGGGCGCAGCGTGAAGGGCTTTATCTGTGAACCGTGTGTGACAGAAGGCGCCACGGACATTACCGCATGGGGCGGCTGGAAGGCCTGGCTTGCCCGTCAACCTGGCGCTTAAGGAGAGGAATATGTTTAACAAAGTCTTAATTGCCAACCGCGGCGAAATTGCCTGTCGTGCTATCCGCACGCTGAAGAAAATGAACATTACCAGCGTGGCCGTTTATTCCGACGCGGATGCCAGCGCGCAGCACGTTATTGATGCCGATGAAGCGATAGCGCTCGGCGGAGATAAAGCCAGCGACACCTATCTGAATATCGAGAAAATACTGGCGGCGGCAAAAGAGAGCGGTGCAGAGGCGATTTTCCCCGGTTACGGCTTCCTCTCAGAGCGGGCCGAATTTGCCGAGGCTTGTGAGGCGGCAGAGGTTGTTTTTATCGGGCCAACGGCGCAGCAAATCAGTGATTTTGGCCTGAAGCACCGCGCCCGCGAGCTGGCTTCTGGCGTAGATGTGCCGATGACGCCGGGCACCGGGCTGCTGACATCCCTTACCGAAGCGCAGCTGGCGGCAGCGGAAATCGGCTATCCGGTAATGCTAAAAACCACGGCGGGCGGGGGCGGGATCGGCCTGACCCGCTGCGACAGCGAACCTGCGCTGCTCGAGGCCTGGGAAAGCGTGAAGCGTATGGGCGCGCAGTTTTTCAGCGACGATGGCGTGTTTATCGAGCGTTTTGTCGATAAAGCCCGGCACCTGGAGGTGCAGATCTTTGGCGATGGCAAAGGGAAGGTGGTTTCCTTAGGAGAGCGTGATTGCTCGCTGCAGCGCCGTAACCAAAAAGTTGTCGAAGAAACACCAGCCCCCAATTTGCCGCAGACCACGCGCGCAGCGCTGCACCGTGCCGCCGTGGCGCTGGGTGAATCTGTTCATTACCGCAGCGCGGGAACCGTGGAGTTTATCTACGATGCAGCGCGGGATGCGTTCTACTTCCTGGAGGTGAACACCCGCCTGCAGGTTGAACACCCGGTGACTGAATGCGTCACGGGCTTGGATCTGATCGAATGCATGGTTCTGGTCGCGGCAGGCGTGTCGCCGGACTGGCAAAAAATGGCCGAAGCGCCTCAGGGGGCGGCGATTGAAGTCCGCATTTATGCCGAGGACGCGCTGAAAAACTTCCAGCCCTCGCCGGGCGTATTAACCGACGTTTATTTCCCAGAAGGCGTGCGGGTTGACGGCTGGGTCAGCACCGGCAGCGAAGTCAGCGCGTTTTACGATCCGATGATCGCCAAGATCATCGTTCACGGCGATGACCGCCTGCAGGCGTTAAGTAAACTAAACGACGCGCTGGCAGCCACCCGGCTGCACGGGATCGCCACCAATCTGGATTATCTGCGCCAGATCGTCCGCCTGCCGGAGTTTAAGGCCGGGGTGATGTGGACGCGCCTGCTGGACAGCGTGAGTTATCAGGCGCAGGCCGTGGAAGTGCTGGAGCCGGGCACCTGGAGCAGCATTCAGGACAGCCCAGGCCGCCTCGGATACTGGGATATCGGCGTGCCGCCGTCCGGGCCGATGGATGATTTTGCTTTCCGCCTGGCGAACCGCATTGTCGGCAACCATCCTTCCGCCGCCGGGCTCGAGTTTACCCTGCAGGGGCCGACGCTGCGCTTCCACAGTGAAGCCACTATCGCGCTGACCGGCGCGCCTTGCCCGGCGACGCTGGATGACCAGCCAGTGACCTTCTGGCAGCCCACAGTAGTGAAAGCCGGGCAGATCCTGACGCTGGGCAGGGCGACCAGCGGCTGCCGTACCTATCTGGCGGTGCGTAACGGTTTTGACGTGCCTGTGTATCTCGGCAGCCGCTCTACCTTTGCGCTTGGCCAGTTTGGTGGGCATGCGGGGCGCACATTACGCGTCGCGGATGTGCTCGCCATCTCTCAGCCTTGCCTGCCAGCCTGCACTACGCCAGCGCCGATTAGCCTGCCGCAGGCCCCTGAACCCGCGCTAATCCCGCAGTACGGAGAGGTATGGGAGATTGGCGTGCTTTACGGGCCACACGGCGCGCCGGATTTCTTCACGCCTGAGTCGATGGAGGCCTTTTTCAACGCCGAATGGCAGGTTCACTACAACTCTAACCGCCTCGGCGTGCGCCTTGTCGGGCCAAAGCCGGAGTGGACCAGAGCCGACGGTGGCGAGGCGGGGTTACACCCTTCCAACGTGCACGACTGCGAATATGCCATCGGTGCGGTGAACTTTACCGGTGACTTCCCGGTGATCCTGACTCGTGACGGTCCAAGTCTCGGCGGATTTGTCTGCCCGGTGACGATTGCCAAAGCGGAGTTGTGGAAAGTCGGGCAGGTGAAGCCGGGCGATCGAATTCGTTTCCATGCCATCAGCTTTGAGCACGCGCAGTCGCTGGAGATTGCCCAGCAGGTGGCGGTGACTAACCTGTGTGCCGGCGCCAGCCTGCCGGATCTGCATCCTTCCATTGCGCCAGGTGCGACGACCAGCGCGGCGATTCTGGCGGAAATCCCCACTCAGGCTGAGCTTCCGGCGGTGGTTTACCGTCAGGCAGGCGACAACTATGTGCTGATCGAATACGGCGATAACGTACTCGACCTGGCGCTGCGGTTGCGTATCTATCTGCTGATGAAGGCGATTAATCAGGCGGCACAGGCGGGGATCGAGGAGCTTTCTCCCGGCGTGCGTTCGCTGCAGATCCGCTATGACAGCCAGCGTATTTCCCAGAGCCAACTGCTCACGCTGCTGCTGGGCATTGAGAAACAGCTGGGCGATGTGACCCAGTTGAAAATTCCTTCCCGCATCGTGCATTTACCGCTGGCCTTCGAAGACAGCGCCACGCTGGCGGCGGTGGAGCGTTATCAACAAACGGTTCGGGAAGAGGCTCCGTGGCTGCCAAACAACGTGGACTTTATTCAGCGCACCAACGGGCTGCAAAGCCGCGACGAGGTGAAACAGATCCTGTTCGACGCCAGCTATCTGGTGCTCGGCCTGGGAGATGTGTATCTCGGCGCACCTTGCGCTGTGCCGCTCGACCCGCGTCATCGCCTGTTGAGTTCGAAGTACAACCCGGCGCGGACGTGGACAGCTGAAGGCACGGTAGGGATCGGCGGGATGTATATGTGCATCTACGGCATGGATTCGCCCGGGGGTTATCAGCTGGTGGGGCGCACGCTGCCCATCTGGAACAAATTCCTCAAAAACGACCAGTTTGGCGACGAGCCGTGGCTGCTCAAGTTCTTCGACCAGGTACGTTTCTACCCGGTGAGCGAGGAAGATCTAACCGCGTTCCGCACGGCGTTCCGGGAAGGGCGTGCTCAGGTTGAGATCGAAGAAGTTGAGTTTGATTTTGCCGAATATAGCCGTTTTCTTGCCGACAACGCCGACGATATTGCCGCTTTCCGCAGCCGCCAACAGGAAGCTTTCCTGAGCGAAGTGGCGCACTGGCAAGAACAGGAAAGCGCGGCGGTGGAGAGTGCGCTGATGGCGGTGGAACTGCCGGAGGAGGAACAGGCCGGGCAGCTCGTCAGCGCTGACCTGAACGGCAATATCTGGAAGATCCTGGTGGAGCCGGGGCAAAGCGTGAAGCAGGGTGAGCCGCTGATCGTTGTTGAGGCGATGAAAATGGAGCTGCTGGTTAGTGCCCCGTGTGACGGCAAGGTGGTGCGGATCCAGTGCCAACAGGGCCGACCGGTGGGGCCTGGCGATGCGCTGTTGTGGCTGGAGGCGGTGTAGAGGGATTTAGCCCCTCACCCTAACCCTCTCCCCAAAGGGGAGAGGGAATAAAAACCGACAAATCATCCCATTTTTTCTCCCTCTCCCTTCCAGGGAGAGGGCCGGGGTGAGGGTAAAAATGACACGGAAAAACACTATGCCAAAGCGACCAGAAGCCGTAGCCGAGCGAATCTACCAGCAGCTCAAACAGGAAATCTTCGACTTCCTCCTGCTGCCGGGCGACCGCTTTAGCGAAAACGAAATTGCGGAGCGCATGAGCGCCAGCCGCACGCCGGTTCGCCAGGCACTTTACGCGCTGCAGCAGGAAGGTTATGTCGACGTGCAGCCCCGCAGCGGCTGGCAAATCCGCGCGGTAGATTTCGATCATCTCGAAGCGCTTTACGATCTGCGCATCGTGCTGGAGCTGGAGGCAGTGAAACGCCTTTGCCAGCGGGCAGACTCCGTTTTCCCACTGCCGCTACAGGCGCTGAAACAGTTCTGGCTGGATGAACCGCCGCTGGCCGAGGGAATGAACGTCGCGCCGCACGATGAAGCTTTTCACATGACGCTGGTCTCTGCCGCGGGCAACCCTGAAATGGCGAGGGTTCACCGGGAGATCACCGAAAAAATTCGCATTGTGCGCCGGCTGGATTTTACCCGTCAGCCTCGCGTGAGTGCGACATATGCCGAGCATGGACAGATCCTGCTTGCCGTCCGGGACCGTAACCTAGAGGAGGCTCAAACCCGACTACACGACCACATCGCCGCAAGTCAGAAAGAGGTTCGTCAGATAACGCTTCATATGCTGCACCAGGCCCGGCACTTCAAGCTGAGCTAATCACTTATTGTTACTTCAGGGGAGTCAGACTTATGCAACGTCGTACCTTTGTTAAAGCTTTCGCGCTTTCCGCTTCGGTTGTCAGCTTTGGATGGGCCTTCGCTGCCCAGGCGGCGGACACCATCAAAGTCGGGATCATGCACTCGCTGTCGGGCACCATGGCCATTTCTGAAACGCCGCTGAAAGACGTGGCGTTAATGACCATTGACGACATCAATGCGAAGGGCGGCGTGCTGGGGAAAAAGCTGGAACCGGTGGTGGTTGATCCGGCGTCAAACTGGCCGTTGTTCGCTGAAAAAGCCCGGCAGTTGCTGAGCCAGGACAAAGTCGCCGTGGTCTTTGGCTGCTGGACGTCCGTGTCGCGTAAATCCGTGCTGCCGGTCTTTGAAGAGCTGAACGGCCTGCTGTTCTACCCGGTGCAGTACGAGGGGGAAGAGATGTCGCCGAACGTGTTTTACACCGGGGCGGCGCCTAACCAGCAGGCGATTCCGGCGGTGGAATACCTGATGAGCGAAGACGGCGGAGCGGCGAAGCGCTTCTTCCTGCTGGGGACGGACTACGTTTACCCGCGCACCACCAACAAGATCCTGCGCGCCTTCCTGCACTCTAAAGGCGTTCAGGACAAAGACATCGAAGAGGTCTATACGCCGTTTGGCCACAGCGATTACCAGACCATTGTGGCCAATATCAAAAAATTCTCCGCTGGCGGTAAAACGGCGGTGATCTCCACCATCAATGGCGACTCCAACGTGCCGTTCTACAAAGAGCTGGCGAACCAGGGCCTGAAGGCGACCGACGTCCCGGTGGTGGCTTTCTCCGTAGGTGAGGAAGAGCTCCGCGGCATCGATACCAAACCGCTGGTGGGTAACCTCGCGGCCTGGAACTACTTCGAGTCCGTCGATAACCCGACCAACAAGCAGTTTGTCAGCGAGTGGAAGGCCTATGCCAAAGCCCACAACCTGCCGAACGCCAATACCGTGGTCACCAACGACCCAATGGAGGCCACTTACGTTGGCATTCATATGTGGGCGCAGGCCGTAGAGAAAGCGGGCACGACGGACGTGGATAAAGTCCGGGCGGCGATGGCCGGGCAGACCTTTAACGCGCCTTCCGGCTTTACCCTGACCATGGACGCCACCAACCACCATCTGCACAAACCGGTGATGATCGGCGAGATCGAAAGCAACGGCCAGTTCAACGTGGTGTGGCAGACCGATAAGCCTGTGCGCGCTCAGCCGTGGAGCCCGTTTATTCCCGGAAATGATAAGAAATCGGATCTGCCGGTGAAGACCGCCAGCAACTGATGTTCGTCCCTCAGCGCATTTACCCTCACCCCGGCCCTCTCCCTGGAAGGGAGAGGGGGAAAGCGTTGATAGCCTCTGCATTTTATTCCCTCTCCCCTGTGGGGAGAGGGTTAGGGTGAGGGGCAACAGGGTAAAACCATTCAGGAGAACGCCATGACATTAGCAACACTGGCCCGGCTGCTGCTGGTTGTGGCCGCTTTATTGCCGGGGCTTGCCGCCGCCGGAGATACAGAAACGTTTGCGGCGGCAAACCGCACGGCGCAGGCTGACCTGCTGCAAAGCTGGACGCTGGCACCCGCTCCCGCTCGTTTACCGCTGCTCAATGCGCTGCAGCAGGAAACCCTGGTCACCGACGGACATTCTGCTTTCAACCAGACCGGTGCCGTGCTGACGCCGTTGGGCGACGAAGCCCAGCCGCAGGGCGAGACAAAAAAACTCCGTTTGACCAACCGGCTGCGCGTTTTGGTCGCCGGGGCGCTGGCCAGCCATCAATTAATCAGTGACAACGTCACTACTCGCTTAAATGCCGCGAAAGCCTTGCAGAAAGAGGCTCCGCCGGAACTGCTGCCCGTTTTACAAAAGCGGATTAGTGCAGAAAAAGAGCAAAGCGTGCGTGATGCGCTGACGCTGGCCGCCGCCCGTCTTGAGCTGGCCAGCCCGCAGGCCGCCGTGCGCCTGGAGGCGGTTAAGTTGCTCGGCAAGTCCGCTGACCCGGACACAGAAGCGTTGCTCAAACCTTTAACCGATGCTGGCGCTGAGCCAGATACGAATGTGCGCCAGGCCGCCGCTGACGGGCTGCGTCAAATCGAACGCCGCCAGATGCTGGGCGATATCCTTGGGCAGGCATTTATGGGGCTTTCTCTGGGCTCGATTTTGCTGCTCGCCGCGCTGGGGCTGGCGATCACCTATGGTCTGCTGGGCGTAATCAATATGGCGCATGGCGAAATGCTGATGCTGGGCGCGTACTCGGCGTGGGGCGTTCAGGCCGCGTTTCAGCAGTTTGCCCCGGCGTGGCTGGCGCTATATCCGCTGGTTGCGCTGCCGGTGGCGTTCGCAATTACCGCCGGGATTGGCATGGCGCTTGAACGCACGATTATCCGCCATTTGTATGGCCGCCCGCTGGAGACGCTGCTGGCGACCTGGGGCATCAGCCTGATGCTGATTCAGATCGTGCGTATGCTGTTTGGTGCGCAAAACGTGGAAGTGGCTAACCCGGCGTGGCTGTCCGGCGGGCTTCAGGTGTTGCCGAACCTTATCCTGCCGTGGAACCGCCTGGTGGTTCTGGGTTTTGTGCTGCTGGTACTGCTCTTTACCTGGCTGTTGCTGAATAAAACGCGGCTGGGGATGAACGTGCGAGCCGTAACGCAAAACCGCGCGATGGCGGCTTGCTGCGGCGTTTCTACCGGACGTGTGGATATGCTCGCGTTTGGGCTTGGGTCCGGCATTGCCGGGTTGGGCGGCGTGGCGCTGTCTCAACTGGGTAACGTGGGGCCGGAGCTTGGGCAGGGCTATATCATCGACTCCTTCCTGGTGGTGGTGCTGGGCGGCGTTGGACAGCTTGCCGGGAGCGTGGCCGCGGCGTTCGGGCTTGGCATTTTCAATAAAATCCTCGAGCCGCAAATCGGCGCGGTGCTGGGCAAAATTTTAATTCTGGTGCTGATTGTGCTGTTCATTCAGAAGCGGCCACAGGGGCTGTTTGCGCTAAAAGGGAGGGTCATTGACTGATGAGTATGCCGCTGACTTTAACGCTCGGGCATAAAGCGCCGCGCCTGACTTTGGTGCTGGGTACCCTGCTGGTTGTCTTGCTGCTGGCGCTGCCGTTTCTGACGCTGTTGCCCGCGAGTAATCCGCTCAGCCTGTCGACCTACACCATGACGCTGATCGGCAAGATCCTCTGTTATGCCATCGTCGCGGTGGCACTGGATCTGGTCTGGGGTTATGCCGGTTTACTTTCCCTCGGGCACGGCCTGTTTTTCGCTCTCGGCGGGTACGCTATGGGCATGTACCTGATGCGCCAGGCCGCCGGTGACGGGCTGCCCGGGTTTATGTCGTTTCTCTCCTGGAGCGAGCTGCCGTGGTATTGGTTTGGCACACAGTACTTCGCCTGGGCGCTGCTGCTGGCGATGGCGGTCCCGGGGCTGCTGGCGTTTGTTTTCGGTTATTTCGCCTTTCGCTCAAAGATTAAGGGCGTGTACTTCTCGATCATGACGCAGGCGCTGACCTATGCGGGGATGCTGCTGTTTTTCCGCAATGAAACCGGTTTTGGCGGCAATAACGGGTTTACCGGCTTTACCACGCTGTTAGGGATGCCAGTTACAGCGGTCGGGACGCGTATCGGGCTGTTTATCGCGACCGTTCTACTTTTGGTGGCGAGCATAGTTCTCGGGTTCTGGCTGGCGCGCAGCAAGTTTGGCCGAGTTCTGACGGCGGTGCGTGATGCGGAAAACCGCCTGACGTACTGCGGGTACGATCCTCGGGGTTTCAAGCTGCTGGTGTGGACGCTTTCTGCAGTGCTGTGCGGCTTAGCCGGGGCGCTGTATGTGCCGCAGGTGGGCATTATTAACCCAGGCGAAATGTCGCCGACTAACTCCATCGAGGCCGCTATTTGGGTGGCGCTGGGCGGACGCGGCACGCTGATTGGCCCGGTGCTGGGCGCAGGGCTGGTGAACGGTGCGAAAAGCTACTTCACCATGGCCGTGCCGGAGTACTGGCAGCTGTTTCTTGGCCTGATTTTTATTCTGGTGACGCTGTTTTTACCGCGCGGGGTGATTGGCCTGCTGCGCAAAGGAGATAAATGATGCAGCCTGCCGAGTCTCTGTTTACTCGCCAGTACCCCACGGATCGCTTTCGCGAACAGACCGACCCGGTGCTGGCGCTGGAAAATATCAATGTTAACTTCGATGGGTTTCAGGCGTTAACCAACCTGTCGCTGAACATTGGCGTGGGGGAACTGCGCTGCGTGATTGGGCCAAACGGGGCGGGAAAAACCACGCTGATGGACGTGATCACCGGCAAAACCAAACCTCAAAGCGGCAAGGCTTTTTACGATCAGTCCATCGATCTGATGCGGCTGGAACCCATTGAAATTGCCCGGCGGGGAATCGGCCGAAAATTTCAAAAGCCCACGGTATTCGAGGCGCTGACGGTCTTCGAGAATCTGGAGATCGCGCAGAAAAACGAGAAGTCGGTGTGGGCGAGCCTGAGGGCGAAACTCAGCGGCGAACAGCGCGACCGCATTGATGACATGCTGGTAACGCTGCGGCTGACCGGGGAGCGCCATCGCCGGGCCGGGCTGCTGTCCCACGGGCAAAAGCAGTTCCTCGAAATCGGCATGTTACTGGTGCAGGAGCCGCATTTGCTGCTGCTGGATGAGCCTGCGGCGGGCATGACCGATGCAGAAACTGAATACACAGCGGAGCTGTTCCGCAGCCTCGCGGGCAAGCATTCGCTGATGGTGGTTGAGCACGACATGGGGTTTGTGGAAACCATTGCCGATCACGTCACCGTGCTGCATCAGGGGCAGGTGCTGGCGGAAGGATCGCTGCGCGAAGTGCAGGCGAATGAGCAGGTTATTGAGGTCTACCTTGGCCGTTAAGGAGCAAATATGCTGCAGGTGAATGAGCTAAACCAGTATTACGGCGGTAGCCATATTCTGCGCGGCGTCAGTTTTGAGGTGCGCGTGGGGGAAGTGACCTGTCTGCTCGGGCGTAACGGCGTAGGGAAAACCACGCTGCTGAAAAGCTTGATGGGGCTGGTGCCGGTGAAAGGCGGCAGTATTACCTGGCAGGGGAAAACCATCACCCAGCGTAAGCCGCACCAGCGTGTTCAGGCCGGTATTGCCTACGTGCCACAGGGACGGGAAATCTTTCCTCGGTTGACGGTGGAAGAAAACCTGCTGATGGGGCTGTCGCGATTTTCCGGGCGGGAAGCAAAGGCCGTCCCGGACGAAATTTACCAACTCTTTCCGGTGCTAAAAGAGATGAAGCTCAGGCGGGGCGGCGATCTCTCCGGCGGGCAGCAGCAGCAGCTGGCGATTGGCCGCGCCCTGGCGTGTAAGCCACAGTTGCTGATTCTGGATGAGCCAACGGAAGGGATCCAGCCGTCGATCATCAAAGAGATAGGCCAGGTGATTCGTCATCTCGCCGGGCGCGGAGATATGGCGATTTTGCTGGTGGAGCAGTTTTATGATTTTGCCGCAGAGCTTGCGGACCGGTATCTGGTCATGTCCCGTGGGGAGATAGTCCAGCGTGGGGACGGCGGCGCAATGGAACAAGAGGACGTTCGGGGGCTGGTGACGATATAAGTGGTCTGCCAAAATTTACCGATTGTGGTACTTTTGGCTGAACCTCTGTGCGCCTATAGTTTTCGACATTCACCATCGAATTCCAGAGGTTAGCATGTCTTTTACCGTCAACAGTTTCCAGCAGCCGATTGGCTTATCTCTTTCTGACTGGCAGCGCCGCCCGCTGCCGGATCGCGTCACGTTAAACGGGCAGTTTTGCCACCTTGAGCCGCTGAGTGCGGCGCAGCACGGGGCGCAGCTTTGGCAGGCGTGGTGCGAGGCTGAAGATGCTCGCGGCTGGACTTATCTCAGCGTTGGGCCATTCGACACCGAAGCTGATTTTATGCAGTACATTGCCGGGGCAGCACAAAGCCCGGATGCTTTTCATTTCGCCGTGGTGGACAACGCCAATGGTAAAGCTCTCGGGTCGCTGTCGCTGATGCGCATTGATCCGGCGAACGGCAGTATCGAAGTCGGCTTTGTGGTATTTTCGCCACGGCTGCAGCGCACCGCTCTGGCCACGGAAGCCCATTTTTTGCTGATGAAGTATGCGTTTGAAGCGCTGGGCTACCGTCGTTACGAGTGGAAGTGCGACAGCCTGAACGGGCCATCCCGCCGTGCGGCGCTGCGCCTGGGCTTCCGTTTTGAAGGCGTGTTACGTCAGTTGGTTATCTACAAAGGGCGTACCCGCGATACGGCCTGGTTCTCCATTACCGATGGCGAATGGCCGCTGGTGAAAAGCGCGTTTGAACGCTGGCTTGCCGCGGACAATATGGCTGACGGCGTACAGCGTGTTGGGCTTGCAGCTACTCGCGACGCACTTAGTCGGCAGAAAGGCGAACCTGCTCGCCAGGTGAATGTCCGCCTGTTAACGGCTAGCGACCGGGCGCAGTGGCAGGCGCTTTGGCAGGGCTATCTGACCTTTTACGATGCTCAAATCAGTGACAGTGTCACCGATTTGACGTGGGAACGTATGCTGGATGCGCAGGAGCCGCTGTGGGGATTCGGGGCTTTTGACGACCAGGGCACCATGCTCGGTTTCACTCACTTCCTTTATCATCGCAGTACTTGGGCAGCAACCAACTACTGCTATCTGGAAGATTTGTTTGCGGCGCCGCAGACCAGAGGCAAAGGCGTTGGCCGGGCGTTGATTGAAGCGGTACGTCAGCACGCTGAAGCCAACAACAGTTCGCGTCTGTACTGGCATACCCATGAAACCAACGCCACCGCGCAGACGCTGTATGACAAAGTGGCGAAGAAGTCTGGCTTTATCAAATACGAAAAAGACGTGTAATCACGAGCGCCTCGTCAGGCCGTTATGGGCTGACGGGGCGGCGTATTCATGCCGATCACGATGGCGTAGTAAGCCAGTAAAATTGTCCCCATCAGCACCACGAACAGCATGTAAGGCGGCAGCCAGCTCAATAACAGCCCGGTGACCAGCGGGTTGCAGGCTCCACCAAGCCAGCCGAGCTGCTGGGCGGCAAAGTAACTTGATTTCAGCCCCGACGGCGCGATGTTGTCGACAAGCATATATTCTCCCGGCGCGTAGATTAGCTCCCCAATGGTAAACACCAGCGAAGACAAGCCCCACAGCCACAGATTAGTCCCTGAAACCATAAAGCCGCCGAGGCCGCAGACGAAAAACAGCGTGCCGTAGAACATCATCTTTTTGATGTTATCGGGGCGAATGTTTTTACCCAGGAAGTACTGGAAAGCGACAACCACAATGGCGTTGACCGACAGCACGACGCTGACCACTTTTTCCGCCAGACCGGTATCGCCGATCACAATCGCGTATTGCGACAGGCAGCCGGCGAACGCGCCGTAAACCATCGAGCCTAAAAACGCCGAGGTAGTGAACCACATCAGCTGTTTATCACGCAGCATCATGCGGGGCGACGGCAGAACCTTGTCTTCCACATCCGCGGCGCTGGTGCTTACGGGCAGGCTTTTTACGTAACGGGCAATCATCAGAATCGGCAGCAGGGCGGTCATGGCGGAGAGCCAGAACGGCAGGTTGGTGCTGTACATCACCACAAAGGTGCCGATCGGCGGACCAACCGTCCAGCCAACGTTAACGAAGGTATAGTTGAGGGAGAAGATTTTGGGCTTCAGGCTGATGTCCAGCGTTTCGGAAAACCACGCCTTCACCACCACGGAGAACACGGTGTAAGAACAGTTGATAATGGAGTAAAACAGCACCACCAGCCCGGCGTTGTGCACCAGCGGGATCACCGCAAAGCCGCCGAAGAAAATGACGATAGCCAACAGCATCGCCTTTTTCTTATCAAATTTGTCCGCAAGAATGCCAAACCACAGGCTGAATAGCACCCCGGCGACCAGCGCGACGGTAATGGCCAGGCCGATATCCTTCAGCGCCATATGGTATTCGCGTGAAAGATAAATGGTCATAAACGGCAGCGTCAGACCTCGCCCGATCGTCAGCAACAGCGAAGAAATAAGTAATACAGTTGTTGCAAGTTGTTTACCTGCAAACAGATTTCTGAGGGCGGTCATCGTGGCCTGTTTTGTCATGGTGATATAAGAGAACGAGAAAGATTTATCACGAAAAATCAGCCTGGTATAGCAACCAGATCTGGCGAAAGCACGATACAACACATCTGTACTCCTGACAAAAAGTGGGATCTGTATCTGTTTGCTTAAGGGGATAATGTTTATTTTTTTACAAATCGATAATAAATACAGGGGTGGAATAATGACGCGTAAAGATGGACTGCTGGCGTTACTGGTGGTGGTGATTTGGGGTGTGAATTTTGTGGTCATTAAGCTAGGACTGCACAATATGCCGCCGCTGATGCTGGCGGGCTTGCGCTTTTTGCTGGTGGCCTTTCCTGCGCTGCTGTTTGTGGCCCGTCCCAAGCTTCCGTTCAGGCTGCTGGCCGCCTATGCGCTGACTATCAGCTTCGGGCAGTTTGCCTTCCTGTTTACTGCGATCAAGTTCGGCATGCCCGCCGGGCTGGCTTCACTGGTGCTGCAGTCTCAGGCGTTTTTCACCATCATTCTGGGAACGTTTTTCTTTGGCGAGCGCCTGCAGGCTAAGCAACTGGCCGGGATTACCCTGGCGGTCTTCGGCGTGCTGGTGCTGATTGAGGGCAGTTTCGAAGGCCAGCATGTCGCGCTGCTCGGCTTTATGCTGACCCTGGCGGCGGGTATGAGCTGGGCGTTTGGCAATATTTTCAACAAGATGATCATGCAGCATGAGCAGCGCCCGGCGATCATGTCGCTGATTGTCTGGAGTGCGCTGATCCCGGTGCTGCCGTTTTTTGCGGCAAGCTGGCTGCTGGATGGCCCGGCAACGATGCTGCAAAGCCTGGTGAACATCGATACGACGACTATTCTGTCGCTGATCTATCTGGCGTTTATCTCCACCATTGTGGGCTACGGGATCTGGGGCACGCTGTTAGGGCGCTATGAAACCTGGCGCGTGGCGCCGCTGTCGCTGCTGGTACCGGTCGTGGGTATGGCAAGCGCGGCGTTGCTGTTGGATGAAAAACTGACGGTCATGCAATTGCTGGGGGCGGTGCTGATTATGGGCGGGCTGTATATCAACGTCTTTGGCCTTCGTCTTGGCCGGTCGGTGAAGAGGGCATCGTCCTGATCGTTGCGGCACCCGCCCAGCATCGGGCGGGTCAGCCTTTATCTTACGAACGCGAGTGACCGTGGTAGTACGGGGAGCCCAGTTCTTCTGAACGTTCCGCCGCGGTTTGCTGCTGGCCTTTAGACAACTGACCGCCGGAGCAGGTTATCATGTTGCCGTAGTTGGCCTGGGTGGCGTTGAAGCTGCCGGATTGCTCCGCAAGAGCGTTAGTTGATGCCAGCGCCAGGATGAGCGCGGCTGCGGAGATGACTTTCATATTTCCTCGGTTACGTCTGCAAAACAGACGGTGATACATTAGTTTAAACTGCAATACTGGTTATACGGGTGAAGGTACTTACCTTCGCCGGCAAGACGGGTTACGCGGTATTTGTGCGGCGGCACCGAAAAGTAGTTCTTAAAGGTGCGGGTTAACGTCTGCTGCGATTCAAAACCGTAGCGCTCGGCCAGATAAAGGATCGGTTCGTTGCTCTCTTTGAGCTTCAGCGCGATTTCGGTCAGTTTACGGTTACGGATGTACTGGCCCAGCGAGTGGCCGGTTTCTTTTTTAAACATCCGCTGCAGATGCCACTTGGAGTAGCCAGAACGCTGAGAAACCTTCTCCAGCGAGAGTGGGGTTTCCAGGTTCTCTTCTATCCACCCCAAAATGCTTTGAATCGTGACCGCATCATTGTTGCGTCTGGACATCGTTTCACCTCTTTGCAGGTTTACGGCAATACCTTTTTCAACAGGCGATAAAGCGTATCGACTTCGTCGTCCGTCAGGTTTTTAGTAAGTTCTTTATGGAGGCTAAGCCCCACCAGGTTTCGGCACTCTTCACACAGCGCCACGCCTTCTGGCGTCAGCCTGATCAGAACGCCGCGCTTATCGTTGGGGTTCGGCAAACGCTCGACCCAGCCTTTGCACAGCAGGCGGTCCAGCATTCGGGTTAACGCACCGAGGTCAACGGAAAGCACTTTTTTCAGCTCGACTGGGGTAATACACACTTCATAGTGAATGGAGCACAGCACCTTAAACTGGGTCGCGGTGATATCCAGCGGGGAGAGTGAATCGTTTAACAGGCGATCTTTATGCTGATTCACCATGTGGATCAATCGCCCGAGGGGGATCATTTCGTTAAACAGATCACAGGTGCTTTTCACTATGTTTGCCCAGGCAAGTAGATTAGTCACGGCAGATACTATTGCCGAGGCAAGTATAAGTCAACGTGATGATTCAGCCGATGCCACGAAAAGCTAAAACGCTTCAACAGCGGTCAGTAAACTGCGGGCTGCTATAGTCTAACCTGCGCTATAGCTGCTCAATAAAGGACAAAAAAAGGATAAAAATATGATGGATTTACTCAGGGCCATCGGCCTTGGCCTTGTGGTACTGCTGCCGCTGGCGAACCCGCTCACCACCGTGGCGCTGTTCCTTGGGCTTTCCGGGGACATGAACAGCCGGCAGCGCAACCGCACAGCTCTCATGGCTTCGGTGAATGTGTTTGCCATCATGATGGTGGCGTATTACGCCGGACAGGTGGTGATGAACACCTTCGGGATTTCGATTCCTGGGCTGCGTATCGCCGGGGGATTGATCGTCGCCTTTATCGGCTTCCGTATGCTGTTCCCGCAGCAGAAAGCGCATGAATCTCCGGAGGCGAGAACCAAGTCGGAAGAGTTAAGCGAAGAGCCGGAAGCCAATATTGCTTTCGTGCCGCTGGCGATGCCGAGCACGGCAGGGCCAGGCACCATCGCGATGATCATCAGCTCCGCGTCTACGGTGCGAGCCGGCTCTGACTTCCCTGGCTGGGTCATTACCGTTGCGCCGCCGCTGATTTTCCTGGCGGTGGGGGTGATTCTTTGGGCCAGCCTGCGAAGCTCCGGCGCGATTATGCGTATGGTGGGTAAAAGCGGCATTGAGGCGATTTCCCGCCTGATGGGCTTCCTGTTGGTGTGTATGGGCGTGCAGTTTATTATTAACGGCGTGCTGGAAATTATTAAAACTTATCCCGCATGATTTCAGACTGCTGACAAACTTCTGGCAATAGAGTAAATATTTAAACAAACATGAAAATCAATTCATTGATTTTCGGCTGATAACCATAAAGAGGGAAAAACCACGCTTTTTCCCTCTTTGTCAGCAACTTCAAATGCCCTCGTCATGAGGGCATTTTTGTTAATGCGTAGGCTGGGGCTGTTCTTCCAGCGCCACCGGCCAGCGGCGGAACACCAGAATGGACCAGACCAGCGCAATAACGGCTGGAACAGCGCCGATAAAGCCGATATCTGACATGGAAATATGCAGGCTGACCTGGTTCCCCACCAATGCGCCTGCGCCAATGCCGATATTAAAGATCCCGGAGAACAGCGACATCGCCACGTCGGTTGCGTCCGGTGCCAGGGCCAGGACTTTAACCTGCATTCCCAGAGCCACGATCATGATCGAAATTCCCCAAAACAGGCTGAGTCCGGCAAGGGTGAGTTCGCTATGCGCGGCAGGAAGCAGGAGAAGCAGGCAAGCGGCCATCAGCGCAATCGCGCCGGACACCAGTCCCGAAGCGTATTTATTCCCCCATTTGCCAAACAGCACGCTGCCGATGATACCCGCGCCGCCAAACAGCAGTAAAAGCAGGGTGGCAAAGTTAGCGCTCAACCCCGCAATCTGCTGGACGAAAGGTTCGATGTAGCTGTAGGCGGTGTAATGCGCGGTGACCACCACCGCAATTAAGGCATAGATATTGACCAGCGCCGGGCGGCGGAACAGTTTGGGTACGCTGGACAGGGAGCCAGAATGCTCGCTCGGCAGTTTAGGCAGCAGTTTTATCAGGCAGAACAGCGTCATGGCTGCCACTACGCCAATGACGAAGAAAGTGGTGCGCCAGCCGAAATACTGCCCGACGATACGCCCGATCGGTAAACCCAGCACCATCGCCAGCGCCGTGCCGGTGGCGAGCAAACTTAACGCCTGCGCTTTTTTACCCGCGGGTGCCATGCGAATCGCCAGGGAGGCGGTAATGGACCAGAAAATGGCGTGGGCGAATGCAATCCCAATGCGGCTGATGACCAGCACGGTAAAGTTCCAGGCGAGGAACGACAGCACATGGCTGGCAATAAACAGCAGGAAGATACTAATCAGCAGGCGACGGCGCTCAACCTGGCTGGTCATCAGCATAAAGGGCAGCGACATCAGGGCGACCACCCAGGCGTAGATAGTCAGCATGATCCCGACCTGCGCGGTTTCCATGCCAAAGCTTTGTGCGATGTCAGACAGCAGGCCGACGGGCACAAATTCGGTGGTGTTAAAAATAAAGGCGGCGACGGCGAGAGTGACGACCCGCAGCCATGCCGTTTTGCGCGAAACGGTAGCAATTGTCATAAGGGAATATGCAGGTAAATAAGGGGTAGGAATGGGGGCGATCATAAAACCATCAGATCGACGACACAACCCATTTTGTGATTTATGTCTCATTTGCAGCCTGCGCCAGGGGGCGGCTGAAAAAAAGCAGCGCCGCGTGGGCGAGTATGTCATGGTAGAGGTGAAGAAAATAACAATGAAAAGCAGGAGTAACGCCAATGCAAGCAATTGACTTTTATATGGTAGACGCCTTTGCAGACACAACGTTTGGCGGCAACGCGGCGGCGGTTTGCCCGCTCAGCGAATGGCTGCCGGACGAAACGCTGCTCAAAATGTCACAGCAGCATAACCAGTCGGAAACGGCTTTTTTTGTCACCACGGATGAGGGCTTTGAGCTGCGCTGGTTCACGACCCAGGGGGAGATAAACCTTTGCGGCCACGCCACGCTTGCGGCTTCCCACGTTATTTTCGAGCATCTGGATTACCCGGAGGCGACGATCCGTTTCAGCACGCGTTTTGTTGGCCCGCTGACCGTGACGCGTAACGGCGAGTGGCTAACGCTGGATTTCCCGGCCTGGGAAACGCAGCCGATTACGCCACTGCCCGAGCTGCTGGCCACGCTGGGCATCAGCGAGTGTAAAGAGATGCGAATCGGGCGTGATTATATGGTGGTGTTGGAAAGTCAGGCGCAGGTTGAGGCGATTCAGCCCGATATCAACGCCATGATCCCGCTTGAAAAAATGGTCTGTATCACCGGGCCGGGCGAAGGCGAGTACGATTTTGTCAGCCGCTTCTTTTGCCCTGGCGAATCGGTGCCGGAAGATCCCGTCACTGGCTCAACGCACAGCATGCTGATCCCTTATTGGGCTGATAAGCTGAATAAAACTCATCTGCAGGCGCGGCAGGTCTCTTATCGCGGCGGCGATCTGCGCTGCCAGTACAAGGGCGACCGGGTGTTGATTGGCGGCAAAGCCGTGACCTATCTGGTGGGTAAAGTGCTGCTGCGCTAACTTTCCGGGCAAAATTCGCCGGAATTAATGAATGCAGTTCATAAAGGCTAGCGCCTCGGAGGCGGTTATTAAGCAATCCGGCCGTGCTAGCCTTATTGCATTCCACTATTCAGGAGAGAAAACATGCCTTCTTCCCAGGACGTTATTGTCGTTATCGGTAGCGGGTCGATAGCTCAGGCGATTGCCCGCCGAGTGGGCACCGGCAAACATATTTTGCTGGCTGATATCACGCCGGAAAATAGCGAGGCCGCACAGCAAACATTGCAGCAGGCGGGCTTTCGGGTCAGCACCACCGTGGTTGATGTTCGCTCGCGGGAATCCATTCAAAAGCTCGTGGATCTGGCTTGTGGCCACGGAGAAGTGAAGGGCGTGATTCATACCGCCGGGCTTTCACCTTCCCAGGCGAGCGCTCAGGATATTCTCCGCGTTGATCTCTACGGTACGGCGGTGGTGTTTGAGGCGTTCGGGAAGATTATTGGCGCGGGAGGTTCCGGGGTAGTGATTGGCTCGCAGTCCAGCCACCGGCTGGATGTGGACGCGCTGACGCAGGCCGAAGCCGACGAGCTGGCAACGTTGCCGCCGGAACAGCTGCTGGCATTACCGCGAGTCAAAGCCATTGATGACAGTCTGTATGCCTATCAGCTGTCAAAGCGAGGCAATGCGCTGCGGGTCATGGCCGAGGCGGTGAAATGGGGGCGGCGAGGCGCGAGAATCAACTGCATCAGTGCCGGGATCGTGTATACCCCTTTGGCTTATGACGAGTTGAACAGCGCCGAGCGTGGAGAATTCTACCGAAACATGCTGGCAAAATCTCCGGCGGGAAGAGGCGGCACGCCGGACGAAATTGGCGCCCTGGCCGAGTTTCTCTTTAGCCCAAATGGCACCTATATCAGCGGGAGCGATATCCTCATCGACGGCGGGGTCACCGCCGCTTATAAGTATGGCGATCTTCTCGCTTAATTAAGGCACCTGCGTAGGCGTTTCCAGCAGGGAAATAAAAGCGTCCAGCTGGCGGGTTTTAGCGTCTCTGCGCCACAGCAGCCAGGTATCCAGATAGCGTTTATCGTCCGGCAGCGGCCAGGTGCTCACCTGATGGCTGCCCGGCATACTCTCCAGCATACTTCTTGGCATCAGCGCCAGGCCTGCGCCGGCAATCACGCAGGCCAGCATCCCGTGGTAAGACTCCATTTCATGAATTTTGCCCGGCATCGCCCGGCTGTCGTGAAACCAGCTCTCAAAATGGCGGCGGTAGGAACAGTTGGCGCGGAAAGCATAAATACTCTCGCCATTAACGTCCGCGCCGCTGAGAATAGGGGCATGATCCGCAGGTGCGACGATAGTCATTTCTTCACGATAGACTGCCACGCCTTCGAGGGAAGGATGCAGCACCGGGCCGTCAACAAAGGCGGCGGCGAGGCGGCCTTCGAGTACGCCGTCAATCTGGTCGCCGGAAGGTCCGGTGGTGAGGGAAAGATGGATTTTCGGGTAACGCTGATTAAAGTTTGCCAGCACGCCGGGAATGCGTACCGCCGCGGTACTTTCTAACGATCCCAGCGCCAGCGGCCCCTGTGGTTCATCACCGGATACCACCATGCGCGCTTCATCCACCAGCGCCAGGATGCGCTTGCTGTAGGCCAGGAAGCTGTGGCCGGACGGGGAGAGCTTCAGGCGCTGGTTCTCGCGGATGAACAACGCCACGCCTAAGTCGGCTTCCAGCTGTTTGATGCGGGTCGTGAGATTCGACGGGACGCGGTGTACCTGCTGCGCGGCGGCGCTGATGCTGCCTGTTTCGGCGACGGCGTTAAACATTTCCAGCTGAGTGAGATCCATAGCTTTCTCAAATCGTGAAGGGTTTGCTTAGTATTATTCATTTTTAAACTTTGCACCTCAAGGCTACTGTTAACATCTCATTCACCTGTCGAGGCACCACCATGCAATCAGTAACCGGGCAAACTCACGCCATTTCACGCAATCCCGCTACCGGTGAGCGCATTGCAGTTTATCCTTTCGAAAACGCCGCTCAGATTGATGCCGCGCTGGCCCGTAACCAGCAGGCGTTTAATGCCTGGCGCGTTACGCCGCTTAACGAACGTGCGCAGAAGCTGCGTGATTTGGGCGCGGCGGTACGTAAACACGGCGAAGCGATGGCGCAAATGATCACCGCCGAAATGGGCAAGCCTATTTTGCAGGCGCGCGCTGAAGTGGTGAAGTCCGCTAACCTTTGCGACTGGTATGCCGAGCACGGCCCGGCCATGCTGGGAGCGGAAGCGACTCAGGTTGAAAACAATAAGGCCGTGATTGAATACCGTCCGCTGGGGCCGATCCTGGCGGTAATGCCGTGGAACTTCCCGCTGTGGCAGGTGCTGCGCGGGGCGGTGCCAATTCTGCTGGCCGGGAACAGCTACATTCTGAAACATGCGCCAAACGTGATGGGCTGTGCTGAACTCATTCGCCAGATGTTTGTTGACGCGGGCTTTGTGCCGTCTTTGTTCGAACTGCTCAATGTGACGCCAGAGGGAGTCAGCCAGGCGATTAACGACCCACGCGTGGCCGCTGTCACCGTGACTGGCAGCGGCAGAGCTGGCGCAGCGATTGGCGCTCAGGCAGGCGCCGCGTTGAAAAAATGCGTGCTGGAGCTGGGCGGGTCCGATCCGTTTATCGTGCTGAATGATGCCGATCTCGATGAAGCCGTGAAGGCCGCCGTGGCCGGGCGCTTCCAGAACACCGGGCAGGTATGTGCCGCCGCGAAACGCTTTATCGTTGAAGAGGGAATTGCCGCAGCCTTTACCGACCGCTTTATTGCCGAGCTGAAAAACTACGAGGTTGGCTCGCCGGTGGAAGAAGCTAACCGCATTGGGCCGATGGCGCGCTACGATCTGCGTGATGAACTGCATGAGCAAGTGACAACGTCACTTAAGCAGGGCGCAAAACTGCTGATCGGCGGGGATAAATTGCCTGGCGAGGGCAACTACTATGCGCCGACAGTGCTTACGGATGTTACGCCAGAGATGACCGCGTTCCGCCAGGAGCTGTTTGGCCCGGTGGCGGCGATCACCGTCGCCCGCGACAGCGAGCATGCCCTTGAACTGGCAAATGACAGCGATTATGGCCTGTCCGCGACGGTTTATACGGCGAATGAACAGCTGGCCCTGGAGATGGCGGCACGCCTCGAATGCGGCGGCGTGTTTATCAACGGCTATAGCGCCAGCGATCCACGCGTGGCGTTTGGCGGGGTGAAAAAGAGCGGGTTTGGCCGTGAACTTTCGCACTTCGGGCTGCATGAGTTCTGTAATATTCAGACCGTGTGGAAAGACAGACGCTAGTTTCGCCCGCCTGACATCCGTTAGCCAGGGAGGAAAAATGCTTCTTTATCCCCGGTAAGAGCAGACGTTATGCTGGTTTATGCCCGCGCTATCAGTAAAAAGTAAGGCCGCCGTGAAGGTGGCCTTGTTTGTCATGAGAATGAAATAATTCTGTCATTTTCGCTCAGTACACTCGCGGCATCGTTGTGTTACTGAAGAAAATCATGAACATAAGTCAAATTTTTCGCCGTTTAAATCCCCTCAGACTGGTTGCGCGCCGCCCCCGCGAGTTCGGCCTGTTGAGCGGGGTGGTTGGCGTTATCGCACTCTTTTCCGTGCTGCAAATTCTCTCCACCGTGTCACTCTCCAACATCCTGCATGAAACCCGCCAGAGCGTGCTCGAAAGCAACCAGCTTCATCAGCAGCAGGTGGTGATGGAGAAGGCAAGAACCTCGCTGCTGATGACCAGTGACCTGCTGAACCGGGCGGGCGTTTACTTTATGCAGGACAAAGAAACCGGCTCGGTCGGCAGCTGGAACAGCCTGGTGGATGAAGCCGACGCCGCCCTGAAAGTCTCGCAGCAGAACTTTGCCGCCTGGCAACAGCTTCACCCGGCAGGCAGCGAGAGTCTGGCTAACAGCTATCAGCTGTTCTACGGCGGATTGAAAGAACAGCTGGAAGGGATGCAAAAAAAGGCCTCCATCGATGCTTTCTTTGAAGTGCCGATCCAGGCGTTTCAGTCTGATTTCAACGAGCAGTACGCGCGCTATCAGACCGAAGGCGAAAAGCAAACTGTTCAGGGTAGCCATACGTTGTTGCATAGCCTGAGCCAGGCGCAAACGCTGTTTATTATCGCGCTGGGTATTTTGCTGGTGGTGGCGATAGCCGTGTGGCTGGGCGTGGCCCGCTGGGTGATCCGTCCTCTGCGGAGTCTTATTGAGCATTTGCATATTCTGGCCGCCGGTGATTTGTCACGGCTTCCCGCTGAGCGAAAACTGGTTAACCGTGAGGTGAAACAGCTGCACGGCAGCGTGCTGGAAATGCAGCAAGGCATCCAGCAGCTGGTGCTGGAGGTGCGGGAATCCTCGGCCATCTTGTTAAGCAATATTGGCCAGCTTGCGGAAGGGAATAACGAGCTGTCTAACCACTCCTCTCAGCAGGAACAGGAGCTGGAGAAAGTCACGCTGCATATAACCGAGCTGGAATCCCGCGTGCAGGAAAACAGTCAGTACGCTATTCAGGCGAATCAACGCGCGGACGAAGCGCGTGAGATGGTGGCCGGGGGCGACCAAATGATGCACACGGTGAATATGTCGATGCAGGATATTGTGACCCGTTCCTCTGAGATGCGCGGCATTGTGGCGATGATTGATAACGTCGCTTTCCAGACCAATATTCTGGCGCTAAACGCCGCTATTGAAGCCGCTCATGCGGGCAACCAGGGGCGCGGGTTCGCCGTGGTGGCTCGCGAAGTTGGCCTGCTGGCGAAGCAGAGCAGCCAGTCGACCAGAAACATTCAGTCGCTGATCAATAACTCACTGCAGGGCATTGAGCAGGGCAGCGAAGCCGTCTCAGAGCTGGAGACGCAGTTGAAAAATGTGATTGCCCTGGTGACCCGTTTAAGCGGATTGCTGAATGAAATTTCCAGCGCCTCCGTTGACCAGGGGGCCAGCGTGCATCACGTTACTACGCGGATCACCACGCTCAACCAGGCGGTGAGTCAGACCGGGTTGCTGATTAAGGCCTCGGCTAACACCTCTAAACGTTTGCTGGATGAGTCCCAACGTCTTGAAAAAGCAGTGGCTCGCTTTCAAATGACCGCCTGAGTTCGTTTTATTATCAGCCCGTGGCTCTGGTATACTTTTGCCGCTTAACTTATGCCTCAGGAGCGCACGGTGCCGGTTCAATTAAACAATCAGTTACTGGAAGAGATCCTCGACCAGGTTCGCCCTTTGCTGGGCCAAGGGAAAGTCGCGAATTATATCCCGGCTCTGGAAGAGATTTCCGGCAATAAACTCGGCATCGCAATTTGTACCGTGGACGGAGAATTCTTTAGCGCCGGGGATGCGGCAGAGCGTTTTTCTATTCAGTCGATCTCTAAAGTGCTGAGCCTGACGCTGGCGATGGGTCGCTACGATGAGGATGAAATCTGGCAGCGTGTTGGCAAAGAGCCGTCCGGCCAGCCGTTTAACTCCCTTTTGCAGCTTGAGCTTGAGCAGGGCAAACCCCGCAATCCGTTTATTAATGCCGGGGCGCTGGTGGTGTGCGACATGCTGCAAACCCGCCTTAGCGCGCCAAAACAGCGCATGCTGGAAGTCGTCCGTGCGCTCTCAGGCGCCGATGATTTAGTGTACAACACGCGCGTGGCGAGGTCTGAATTTGAACATTCGGCACGTAATGCCGCGATTGCCTGGCTGATGAAGTCATTTGGTAATTTTGAAAACGATGTGATTACGGTGCTGCAAACCTATTTCCATTACTGCTCGCTGGAAATGAGTTGCCTGGAATTAGCCAAAACGTTTTTATTTCTGGCCAATCAGGGGCGGGCTCTGCACATTGATGAGCCGGTGATCTCCGCTCAGCACGCGCGGCAGATTAATGCGTTGATGATCACCAGCGGCATGTATGACGGCGCGGGGGAATTTGCCTATCGCGTGGGGTTACCGGGGAAATCGGGGGTGGGCGGCGGAATTATCGCCAACGTACCAAATGAGATGTCTATTGCCGTGTGGTGCCCGGAGCTGGATGCGTCCGGTAACTCACTGGCCGGGACGGCCGCGCTGGAAATTCTCTCTCAGCGCATCGGGCGTTCTATTTTTTAACCGACGCGGTTATTGCAGTAATAATAATCCCGGTATGCGCAACCATAGCACGCCAACAAGGCTAACGGTGGCCAGCACGGCCAGCATTATGGCGGTGATGATGAGTCGTTCCGCCCAGGGTGTTTTACGCATTTCAGCTCCGGGAAATCCTACGTCTATGGACTATAAGGCAGTCACGTTAAACATCGGTTAAACCTGAGGCTGCTAATTATTCCCCGGCAATAAGTCTGAATTTTTAGCTACAAAGCCTGCCGCTGACAAAAGACGGCGGAGAAGGTGGCAAAAATTTAACTTATGGCTAATAGTTCATGCGGAACGCTGGCGAGTTGAGTGAATTTTCTTCTTTCTCTCAATGCCCTGGGTTGTTAGCGGGGCAAACATGCTAAGCTAATGCTTATTTTCGCAATCACCTGATGGCGCTATTTATTTTCAGCGGTGATGAATAGATATGAACCAGGATAGCATGGTTAATCGACCTAAGTTTTCATTCTTCTCCCCCGATAAAATGCTGTTAAATGCGATCAGTGTTTTTGCGCTTACCACGCTGTTTTACTTCTTTGGTGCTTCGCTACGCCTGGTTAACGATCTTTCGCTATTTTGGCCGCTGAATGCGGTGCTGGCCGCTATTTTCGTGCGTAACCCGTGGCTGAATAAAGCCGTTTATTATTTTATTTGCTACGCGGCAATGTTGATTTATGACGCCTTTACCACCCAGTGGGGCTGGCAGTCGACGATTATCAACTTCTCAAACATGGTCTTTATTGTCACCGCCGCCCGTTTATTGTTGCGTTATTCGCGTAATATGGATGAGAGTAACTGGGCGCTAAATGCCTTTAATATTTTCAACTTTTCGCTGATTGCCGCCATATTATCGTCATTATTTGGCGCCGTGGGATCGCTGGGTATCAGCGGCGATTACCATGAAAAATTTATGCCGCTCTACGCTGACTGGGTGAGCGAGCAGTTTTCAACCGGTGTGCTGATGCTGCCCTGTTTACTGACCGCAAGCTGGCCCTCCTGGCGTAAATTGTCCGGTATCGTGCCGTCAGACATGTATCCGTTTTTTTCCGTGGTGATTGCCGTTTGCACGGCGATGATTATCGGCGGAGCGGGCAGCCTGGCGTTTCCGCTCCCGGCGTTGATCTGGTGCGCCATTCGTTATCCTCTGCCAGTTACCGCGCTGCTAACGCTGATTACCGGCGGGGTGGAAATTGTGCTGGTGGCCCATGCGGCAATTAATCTCCATTCCGAACAGCCGCTGCTGTTGGTCGATCAAATGTTCTCCGCGCGCCTGGGCATTGCCACCATTGCTATTTGCCCGCTGATTGTTTCCATCAGCGTGGATGCCATTAACCAGCTGATTAAGCAGACTTCGCTGCGGGCGGATTATGATTACCTGACGGGCGTTTATTCCCGTTCCGGTCTGTTTGAAGCGCTCAAGCGCAGCGGGCGATATCAGCCAGTCCCGCAAGAACCGCTGCTTTGCGTCATGCTGCTGGATATCGATTTTTTCAAACGGATCAATGACAGTTGGGGCCACGAATGCGGGGATACCGTGCTGGCCTCTTTCGCCAGCAGAGTATTGAATACCGTCGGTGATCGCGGAATGGTGGCACGTATTGGTGGCGAAGAGTTTGTAGTGGTTTGCCGGGTTCGGGATAACAAGCAGGGTGTTGAGATTGCCGAGCAGATCCGCAAAACGATTGAAGTCAGTACTTTTCATTACGAAGAACAATCGCTGTTTATCACCGTCAGTATTGGCCTGGCTGAGGCGGCGCTGGGTAACAACACGCTGGAAGCAACCTTTAATCAGCTGATTCCCGAGGCGGATAAGTATTTGTATTTATCGAAGCGACAGGGGCGCAATAAGACCAGCGCGAGTAGCGTTCAGGCTGAAATGTTTCCGGCATCGCAGATGGACGATTCTTAATAGCCATGTTCACTTTGAATCCTTTATTATCGCGTAATACGCCGGTGCAGTTTGTCGTGGCAGGTTCGCCTGTCTGAGATATTTATGAGTCCATCAGAACCGAAAAAAAATGCCAGAACGCACGGCTCTCGCTTCGTTAATCGCATGTATATCATGCGTATGTTGGGAACGTTTCTGTGCTTCTTACCGCTCTTGTCGGTGCTGAATGAGCAACAGTCCTCCGTGCCGGTTGTAGCACTGTTAATCGTTAACGCCTTTGTCTGGCCGCACGTTGCGCTGTTAAAAGCGCGCTTTTCCAAATCACCCGTCAACAGTGAAAAACAGAACCTCGTCATCGATGCGGCAGCCGGGGGCTTCTGGATTGCGATGATATCGCTCAGCGCGCTGCCGTCGGTGGTGATTATCACTATTCTGGTTTCCGATCGGCTGGCTGCTGGAGGAAAACCGCTGATGAAGCGGGCGATGCTGGCAATCGTACTTGCGTTTGGGCTGACCTGGATAAGCCACGGAATGCCTTTTAGCCCGGCAGTTTCTGCCCGGACAATGTACGCCACGCTGCCGCTGATTGCGGTTTACACCATCGCGCTAAGTATGCTGACGGCTTCGATTGCGCTGAAACTGCGGGAAAAGAGCCGGGAACTGGAAAATATTGCCATGATGGATCCTCTGCTGGGGATCGCCAATCGCCGCCTGCTGGAGCGAAAAATCAGCAATGAGCTGGCGCGGTTGTGCATTGCCTGCGGCAGTTCGGCGCTGATGTTTATCGACATAGATAATTTCAAAGAGGTGAATGACCGTTTCGGGCATAAAGTCGGGGATGCCATTTTGATGGCCGTATCCGACGTGCTGCGGGTGGTGACGCGCTCAAGCGACACGCCGGCGCGCCTTGGCGGGGATGAGTTTGTGGTCCTGATGCCAAACACCTCCCTGGAGGAAGCTGAAGCTATTGCCCAGCGGATCCTGCTGGAGTCCATTAATGTTCGTGTCCTGCCTGAAAAGAATGCTTTCTGCACCTTAAGCATTGGGATTGCCTGCGCCACAAAACAAATGCCGGATGCCGCCGAGTGGTTAAAAGCGGCAGATGATGCGCTGTACAACGCTAAACGAGCCGGGAAAAACCGTATTTACGCCGCCTGAGCAATGATCATCTAAACTGTAAGCAGACCCTATGATGAGTCTGCACCGGAGGATGAGATGCTCGATCACACCATGACCGACGAGCTGACGGGGCTACTGAACCGTCAAGGCCTTATGTTTCTGGGGCAATACGCCATAAGCGGCGCTAACCGCCGGGCTGAGCCGCTTTCAATGGTGTTTATCCACCTTGACGGGGTGGCGCAAATTAACGACAGCTTTGGGCGTGAGCAGGGCGATCGCGCATTGGTCATTTTCTCAGAAATGATGCGCACTTCATTCCGTGAAACCGATCTGGTCGCCAGGCAGGGCGAGGATGAATTTGTGCTGCTTTTTAACGGCACAAATGAAGAAGGGACATTTATTGCCATGCAGCATCTGCAGGGCAAAGTGACCGACTTTAACCAGCGAGCAGAAAATCCCTGGACGCTCTCTTTAAACTGGGGAAGCGTGGAGTACGATCCTCGACGGCATCTCAGCCTTGAAGATGTGTTAGCTGAAGCTGAACGGGCGAAATCCTCAAAACCAGAGTGGCCAGGAACAGGTTATGAGAAGCTATAGACAACCTGAGCAATCATAATTCCTTATGGCGAGGTTCTGGACTTAATACGCGCCTCTGCGTGAGTTTCCATTCGCTGCGCCAGGTTCCAGGACATAGAAAGAAACTACTGCCAGTGGACCATCCATATATTTCCTGAATAGCTGGATCCGGCGTGACCGGGTAAGCTGGTCTATTCTCATATCCGGTAATATTTCAACATAGTTTTTAACCACTATTCAGGAGTCGCTGTGCCCGAGTATCGTATTCGTTCCCTGAAGGCCTGTGAATTTGCGGACGCCACCGCATCATTAACGGACGTGCTGATTGACTGTGTGGCTGGCGGGGCTTCGGTCAGCTTTTTGCATCCCTTAGCGCCGGAAAAAGCAGAGGCTTTTTGGCATGAGGTTGGGCAAAGTGTGGCACGAGGCGAACGCACAATGATTGTGGCGGAAGATGGCCTGGGGCGTATTGTCGGCACCGTGCAGTTGATCACCAGCCAGCCAGAGAATCAGCCTCACCGGGCAGATGTGGCTAAACTTCTGGTTCATCGTGTGGCGCGGCGGAAAGGTATTGCGCAGCGCCTGATGGCCTATCTGGAAGCCGTTGCCACCACGCAGGGAAAATCAGTTCTTGTTCTGGATACGGCCACCGGCAGCGATGCGGAAATATTCTACCAGGGTATGGGCTGGCAGCGGGTGGGGGATCTCCCGCATTATGCGTTAATGCCAGATGGCAGCCCGTGTTCCACAACGTTCTACTACCGAAATTTATGACGAAACAAGTGACGCTGTCACTTTATTGACGCGTTTTATGCTGATTCAGGCGTGATATAGTGCCTGCAATATGGCAGTTGCAGGCATTGAGTATGGAAAACGCAGCCCTCTGGTTCCGGCAGTTTGGTGAACCTGAACACGTCTTAACCCTCGAACAAACACCGCTCGTGCCGTTTATTCCCGGCACGCTCCGGGTGCGAATGCACTACGCGCCTCTTAATCCTTCAGATCTTATTCCGATAACCGGGGCTTACCGCCATCGGGTCTTTCCGCCTCGCATTGCCGGGTATGAGGGTGTAGGCGTTGTTGAACAGACGGATGCTCCGGAATGGATTGGCAAACGAGTGCTGCCTTTGCGTGGCGAAGGCACCTGGCAGCGATGGGTTGATTGCCCGATTCAGTGGGCTGTGCCTGTGCCGGACAACGTACCTGATGAGCTTGCGGCTCGCGGTTATATCAATCCTTTGGCGGCCTGGTTAATGCTTAAAAGGTGGCCCGTGGCGGGCAGACGTGTGCTGGTGACAGCGGCGGGGTCAACTTGTGCTGGTTTACTGGCTCAGTGGGCAAAAAGGCAAGGCGCTACGGAGGTTTATGGCGTTTACCGCTCGGCACAGCATCTTCCGGCACTACTAAAGTCGGGCGTTATCCCATTGAGCGGGGATGACGAGCATGGCATCGCCGAGGCCACTGGAAAAGTTGATGTTGTGTATGACGCCGTGGGCGGTGAGTTAGCCACATTGATGCTCGATCATCTCAATCCGCATGGAGCGTTGATTTCTTACGGTTTGCTGAGCGGGAAAGCCTTTTCTCCACGCGGAAAAAACGTCACCGCGCAGCGATTTCATCTGCGCGATACGCTGGCGGTGACGCCGGTTGAAGAGTGGCAGGACTGGTTTAGCTCACTCTGGGAACTGCTGCTACAAGCGCAGCAGCCCGATGTGGCAGTGTTCGCTCTGGAGGAATGGCGCCAGGCGCTGGCGCTGTTCCGTGAACCGGGTCGCCAGCGCAAACCGCTGCTGAGGCTATAACGTTATTGATCGCCGAGGATGGTCTTCAGCGTTTCGGCATCCGGCATGCCCTGATGCTGCTGCAGGCGGCCTTCGGCGTTAAGATAATAAATTGACGGCGTGGCGTTGCCGCCGAGGTCGTCCATCAGCGTCAGGTTATCTTTTAGGGCTTCACCGATAACCGGATCTATTTTCTCCGGTTTTTGCAGCGCCAGCTTGCCTTTACTGTTTTCATAGTCGGCGAGGGTTTTGGCCGGATCTTTCGACATCATAATTGCGGCCGCTTTTTGCCCGCTGTCCGGGCGCAGCATCCCGACGAGCAGTACGCGGAGCTGAACTTTACCCGACTTCAGCCAGGGCTGAGCCTGTTCCCAGAACTGGGTGCAATACGGGCAGTACGGATCGGCAAATACGTAGACAATGCGCGGGGCTTTTTCGCTCCCGGCAGCAATCCAACGGTGTTTCTCAAGATTTTGCCACATGGCTTTGGCCATCGGCGCATAGACAAATTTCTCGACTTCCGCATCGCTCAGATTTTTCCCCTCGGCATCGACCAGGTTACCCATAATGGCGTGCTGTTTATCCGGCGTCAGGTAAACGGTTGTACCTTGTCCCTGATATTGCATGGCGTAACCCTGCAGATCGCCCGGGGCTTTAAATTCCCCTTTCAGTTCGAAGCCTTGTTTTTCCAGGGCTGCTATTGGGGCGGGCAGTTTAACCTCAGCGGCAAAGGCCGGGGCATTAAAAAGCAGGGCCAACGAAACGGCCAGGGCAGATGTTTTTTTCATCGAGTGCTCCTTAATTAAATGTTATTTTTGTCAAAGGGTAACATTCCTTTTTGCGTTAAGTCATCAGGCATACTTTCCTTAAAGTAACGGAGCATTTCATGATGGTCAGACGAGCAACGCTTAATGAAGCTCAGGCGCTGTGGGCAATAAGAAACGAGGCCATTCGTTTTGGCTGTCGGGACACTTATCCGGAGGATGTGCTGGCCGCATGGACGCCAGATGAGATGCCCGAGGGTTACCGAAATGAAATTATCAATAATCCCTTTTTTGTCGCGGATAATGAAAATGGCGAGCCGGTAGCCACGGGGTTTTTGGATCTGAAAAATGGTTCAGTTGAAGCCATTTTTACCCTGCCGGCATGGACTGGCCGGGGGCTGGCCAAACAGATTCTTCAGGCCATCAAGCAAGAAGCCAGATCAAGGGGAATGAGCCGACTGACGCTTTCTTCCACGCCAAACGCCCGCGACTTTTACCTGACGCAGGGATTTCGCGTGGTGAAAGAGGGGCTTTATCCCATGTCGCGAAGCGGCACACTGCTGCGCTGCTATGAGATGGTTTGCGAACTGGATCCTGAAATGTGAAAGGTGCCTGCATGAACGACCGCATCGATTACCAGATTGAAAAGTACAGTTTCACCGAAACAGAAGCGTCTCCGCGCATAAGCCGCCAGTGGGAGGAAGTCCAGGAAGAGTTTCAGCGGGAGCCTCAGGATGCGGAACAGCGCCTGCGCCTGGCATTGCTGAACGTGGACTACGTGACTAGCTTCGAACTGCCTTTTCGGCTGCTGCTTCTGCGGGCGCCTCAGCTGATTGACAAACTGCGCGCTGAGCTTCAACTCAGCCAGAAGAGCGTGACGATCAATGATAATAAACGTGGGGAAGTTTACAGCATCAAAGACGATCTCAGCGCCGTGCCTGACGCCTTCCGCTATCGTTTTTCGAACCGTATACGCAGAATTGAGCCGGGCGGTACGCCAGCGACGGCCTACCAACAGATCGCGCTGCAGGTCAGAAACCCGAGAGAGCGGCTGAAAATCGCCCTCGAAGGCGGGCTTCAGGTCAATGCCCTGGATGGCCTGTTTTGGTTTGGGCTGCAGCGCATCGCCGCTGATATCTCCGTGCTGAGGCAAGCCGGGATGGCAATTATCACGGCAGAACGCATGGTCTTCGACAGCCTGACGGGGACGCTCCGCCCAATACCTGTCTACAGTTTGTAACCTGCAACCGCACGCTGAGGAAAATGACGAGAAAAGAATACCCTTAAGGTTGAGTGAACATCAGCACAGGAAAAAATGATGAACTTCAGCCATATGCGTATTGCCCGTCCGGTGAGCAGTCTTGAAAGAAGCCGGGATCTGTACTGCGCGGGACTCGGTCTTCAGCAAATAGCGCAATTTAGCGATCATGACGGTTTCAGCGGCGTGATGCTGGGGCGTCCGTCGCTGGGCTGGCATCTGGAATTTACGGTCTGCCAGCATCATCTTATTACCCCACGACCTACCGAAGATGACTTACTGGTGCTTTATGTGCCCGAGCGTATCGAATGGGAAGCTTCCTGCGCCAGAATGGCAGCAGCCGGTTTTACCCGGCTGTCTGCATTCAACCCTTATTGGGACGTGAAGGGCGCTACTTTTATCGATCCCGATGGTTATCGGGTTGTTTTGCAAAATAGCGACTGGTCACTCTAGCCTGCAACGTTAACGCCTCAGGCCTCTTGCATACTCAACCAGCTGATCGACAACGATATTCCAGCCCGTGAAGAAACCCATATCTTCATGGGCTTGCCGGGCCTCTGGCGTGCGGTGGCGGGCGATGGCCGTGTAGCGAGTTTTCCCGTTATCTACGTCTTCAAGCAGCAGGATAGCGGTCATAAACGGATTTTCTGCGGGCTTCCAGCCCTCGCTGTAAGCGTCGGTAAAGACCAGCTTGTGCCCGTCCACGATATCCAGCCAGACGCCATTGTTGCGCATCTCGTTCCCGTCAATGTTAAATACGGTATTAAACCGCCCTCCAACCCGAAGATCTATCTCACAGGCCGAAACGCTATGGGGGCGGGGAACAAAAAACTGTTTTAGATGCTGTGGTTGGGTCCAGCACTCCCAGACAAGCTGTCGGGGCGTGTCGATCACTCTTTCCAGAGTTAAGTCAGTTTTCGCATCCAGATTCATGGTGTTTCCTCGAGGGATATTGACCTCTATAGCCTGGCTGAAGATCATTTTCTCAGCTAAATATTTTGCTGTTTGGGTTGCCTGGTACGCAGGCCACTTAAGCTTATGGCTAGCAGCGTTGCACCTGCAGCAACCCAAAGACTGAGTCGAATCGCCTGCGGCTCCTGCCATATGGCGTTGCCGTAAATGGCCAGAATAATACCTACGATCGCCGCGCCCAGGCATTGGCCGAAAGTCCGCATAATGGCCAGTATGCCTGAGGCATAACCGCTGTTTTCCCGCGTGGCGTTTGCCATCATTTCCCGGTTGTTGGGGCTCTGGAAAATACCGAAGCCAATGCCGCACACCAGACTACGTAAACCGATATCCCATGCCTGTGCGTGGGCCGGCAGCAGGGCTAAAAGCACCAGTCCAACCGTAAACACGCCTAAGCCTGTGGTGGCGATAAGCGCAGGCGAATGCTTGTCGGCAAGCCGACCGGCACGCGGTGCTGCGAGCATGATCCCCACGGGCCAGAGCGTAAAGAGCAGGGCGGAGGCGAATGCGCTGTAGCCATAAACGTTCTGGAATAAAAACGGCAGAGCGACAAACGTTATCCCTTGCCCGATGAACGAGGCCAGCGACGTTATGGCCGCCAGCGAAAACCGTGAGGAAGCGAACAAGGTCAGCGGTAGCACGGGCTGTGCGGCGCGACGTTCACGCCAGACAAAGGCAGCGCCGGAAAGCAATGAAATGACGCTGTAAATCAATGCCGACATCATGCCTTCACTTTTGGTAAAACTGTCGGCGGCCATGATCAGCGAGCCCAACAGCAAAGCAGACAGAAGCGATCCTGCATAATCAAAGGGTTTAGGGTTGGCGGCTGCAACACCTGGCAGCACGCGCAGGCTCAGTACAAGCGCCACAATGCCTAACGGTATATTAACGGCAAACAGCCATTCCCAACCCAGCGTGGAGAGCAGCGTCCCGCCAAGCAGCGGAGCAATGGCCGTGCTGGTGGCGATGAGAAAGGCATTTAGCCCCAGGATCCTGCCGAGCAGGCGGTTGGGGAATACCGAACGAAGGATTGCCGGAGAGATACTTAGCACTGCCGCGCCACCGATTCCCTGTAAGATCCGCATTATCACTAGCATATTCAGTGACGAGGATAGCGCGCAGCCCGCAGAGGCCAGGGTAAACAGGCCCAGCCCGAAAACAAATATTTGCCTGAAGCCCAGTCGGGTCGCCAGCGCGGCGAAAATCGCCAACGTCATGGCGGCGGCCAGCAGGTAGCCATTTGCCACCCAAACGGCATCGCTCGCAGGCACGCCAAGCGCTTTGGCGATAGTCGGCAGCGCGATGTTCACCATCGAACCATCGAATACGGCCATCGTCACGGTCGTCATTACGGCAAGCATTGCCATCAGGCGCTGGCGACCGGGTAAACCTTCATCGCCTGGCTGGGTTGAAAATAATTCCATCATGGTTCCTTACCGCGGCGCGGCACTCAGTATCAGGTTGTCAGTGCAGCAAATATAGTGATACTTAAAGACAGGCGGAAGACGCACGATATGCAGTGTACAGTTGCATCCGACGCCATATCTCTTTACAGGATGCCAGAATGAACGAACCCGATCTGAATCTGCTGCTTGCGCTGGATACCTTTCTTGCTGAAGGGAGCGTGGCCGGCGCCGCCCGGCGTCTGGGGCTTAGCGCGTCGGCGATGAGCCGTACGCTGAGTCGTTTGCGGGCAGCAACCGGCGATCCTCTGCTGGTCAGGGCGGGAAGACATATGGTGCTCACACCCTATGCCGAAGCGATTCGTGAACGTGCGAGAAACGCTGCGCTTGAGGCTCGAGCCTTACTGAGCCCCTCCACAGCAGAGTTATCCCTTTCCACGCTGACATGCGAATTTATTATCAGAGCCAATGACGGCTTTATTGAGGCATTTGCGCCGTCGCTTATCGCCGCCGCAGCGGCAGAAGCGCCGGGTGTTCAGTTGTGCTTTACTTCGAAACCTGAAAAAGGTCCGCGTCATCTGCGCGAAGGCCTGGTCGACCTTGAAATTGGCGTAATGGGCGAAATGGGCCCGGAAATACGGCTTCAGGCGCTGTTTCGCGATCGCTTTGTCGGTGTCGTTCGGGCCGGACATCCATTGGCCGGGTTCTCTGAGATAACCGTAGAGCAGTATCTCGCCTATGGGCACGTGGTGGCCTCTCGTCGTATCCGCTCCACGCACGGCTCCGTCGATGAGGCGCTGGAAAAAAGGGGGCTATCACGAAAAATTGCCGCAGTCGTGCCGGGATTTCCGGCGTCATTAAAGGTGGCGCAGGGGTCCGATCTGATTGCCCTGGTTCCGTCTTCTTTCCTGCTTAATCAACCGGTTCGTGAGGGGGAGGGCGATACCGCCAGGCTGGCAATGTTTGAGCTGCCGGTGAATACAAGCCCGATCGTCGTTTCTCAGATGTGGCATCCACGCTCAGAGGCTGATCTCGCGCACCGCTGGTTACGCAAGCTCGTATTGAGCGTCTGTCGTACCCTGGTCCCTTAATTGACACGCTGCAACCAGGAATTTTCTACCTGCCAGGTCATCGCCGTCTTATCGCTATGCTATACTCGGGCCTACCTTACAAGTGGGATTTCTCAAGGGATTACACCGTCTTGTCGCCGCTAAAATATATCAACACCATTATACTTATCGTTATTTTGACGACGGTTGTTTTTGCCGGGTTTGTACTGCGGGAGTACAGAAATCTGGAAAGCTATATGGGGTATATTGCGGAAAACGGGAAATCTGCACTGTTCCACGAAGAGTATATCAACCAAAATATTGCCTTCCGTCTATCTCGTGCATTTTCTTCTGCACCCTCAGGGGTTAATTCGGCAGGAGATAAAATTATTGCAGTATGTCAATATGCTGAGTCGCTCAATGGTGTATATGGTTTAAACCTTGCCAGCCAGAAACTCCCCGAGCTGAGCGGCACCTTGCAAACGCGCAATCCTTCCTGTGACAGTTGGGCCGGTGATGTGGCCTCTCTGACGATGGTGCAGAGTGGCGCATCCGGTGCCGTGTCTAAATACAGTTTTTCTAACTACAGTGGTTATGTTTTCAATAATATTCGTTATTACATTGACCTGAAAAAAACTATATCTACATTAATAAAATTGTCGACACTAATCATTATACTTTTAATAATTGGCTGGTCAGTGAAAATGGTCGCATAGATATCGATCGAAGCGCAAGGTCCATTAACATTGATGAGGCTGCGCTTGCTGACCTGCGTATGGGAGAAAATATTGTTTCTCACATCTATAAAGATGGTTATACGCGGAAGAATATTATTAGTATGATTACGCCGGTCTTTCAGCGTCAAGATATAAAAGGGCTGTTTATCACCGATATTAATATTGATGATTTGGCCACCTCATTTTATACGTCGGAAAGACCTTTGCTTTGGCGTTTTTTGTCACTGTACGTCACTGATAATGCGACAGGCGATAAGATTACTTTCCATCGTCCGGCGCTGAAGTCGTTCACGCCCATTACCTATGAAGAGAGAATCACCCGTTACTATACGCTGCATATTAAGCTGGACGGCATTTACTTCCTGCTCGCTATTTTCTGGCTTATTGCCCTCTATGTCGGCGGAACCTGGCTGCTTTGTCGCTACGCCAGAAAGCAGCTCAATCGCCACCGGTCGCTGTCTCACGACAATATGACCGACGCGATGACGGGGCTATATAATCGCAAGGTGCTGACGTCCTCTCTGGAACGGAAGATCCAGGGACTGTTAAATAACAATATCGCGGTTACGGTTATTTCTATTGATAGCGACGGTTTGAAGAGAATTAACGATACGCTTGGTCACGCGATGGGAGACCGGGCTATTCAGTATTTGGGCAGGGCGCTGGCGCAATCTATTCGTAAGAGCGATTACGGTATTCGCCTTGGTGGCGATGAGTTTAGCCTGATCCTGATTGATTACAGCCTGATCAAATCTAACGAAGTGATTGCACGTATTCAGGATTACCTGCTGACGATTGACGAACAGAAAATGGTCGCTTTTTCCTACGGGAGCTACCAGATGGCGGCCGGTGATACCTTAGCAATTGCGCTATTGAAAGCAGATGAATTGCTGTATCAGCATAAGCGTAATAAATATGGGGCAAACGGCTCCAGCCGATAAGCTTTGTGCGAGGCTGACCGCCCGGATATGATGAGTTCACTCTGGCACCGTCCGGCATCAAAATGAAATGCATCAGTTGCGGCACCGTCTGCATTGATGGCCACATTTCAGTCAATCACGAGGTTGAGAATGGATTTCACTGTGGGATTTGGCCGCATAGCGGCCGTGTTGCCGGTAAAAGATATGCAACAGGCAATCGCTTTTTACGTAGAGGGCTTAGGCTTCAGCCTGACGTTTAAAAATGGTGATCCGGTTGGCTTTGTTATCGTCAAGCAGGGGGGAAGTGAGCTCCATTTGACGTTACAGCCCCGGCACAAAGCGGCGAATTTTCCGGTGGCACATCTTTTGGTGGATGACGCCAGTGCGCTGTTTGCACTTTGCCAGCAGGCAGGCGCCAGGATCATTAAGGGGCTTCAGGATAAAGATTATGGTCTGCGGGCATTTGTGTTTGCCGACCCTCACGGGAACCGGATAGACGTTGGGCAAAGAATAGAACGTTAAGATCGGATAGCCTGAATCAACAACAAAAAGCCGCTGGTGGATTCCGTCAGCGGCTTTTTAGTGGAGGGGAATTATCGCCATATGGATTGTCAGGTGAATAAAAACGCTACCATTCATTAATGATCATCACCGTATCTGCTGAAAGTTTAATTTTAGTCACTTTCGGCGGCAGAGGCTTTGGCAGAATAGTCATTCTCACATCAAAGTTCCCGCTGACAGAAGCCATGGACATTTTGAAGGGGATGAAAAAGCAGAACGCCAGAAAAAGTTGTTTCATATTAATACTATTTGTTTACTTTTATTTAAAATCAATGGATTGGTCAAAATTATATCATATATGATGCCGCCGGGGGAATGCCTGTTGGCTTCCCGGCACATCAAAGGGTGTGTCAGACAGGGAATGTAAAACGATATAAATAAGATAATTCAATGATATTTAAGGCAAGGGGTATATTTTATGAAGTTTACATCGCGACTCGTCAGGCTGTTACTGGTGTTGACATTTTTCTTGTCCGGTTCGTCGTTTGCGGCCACCGAGCAGGAGATGGATGCGAATCTGGATCAGTTGTTCAGCTCTCATCAGAACTATCATGCATTTTTCGATAACTTCAAAACGCAGGTCGTTGCGCAGAATAAAACTGAAGTGGCAAAGCTGGTTTCATACCCGATAAAGGTCACGCTGGCGGGTAAAAAAGTGCAGATCAAAACGCCACAGCAGTTCATTAAAAATTATGATGCTATTTTTACACCCGATTTGGTGGCGGCAGTAAAATCTCAGCTATATCAGGATCTTTTTGCAAATTATCAGGGGCTGGCCATCGGCAAAGGGCAGATCTGGTTCTCCGGTATTTGCCAGGATAATCAATGTAAGAAATCAACCGTACTTGTTATCGGCATCAACAAATAATCCTGGGCTGGCCGTACTATTACGGCCAGCTTTTCTGGCGCTATACAGCGGAAAGATAGCGCCGGTAGTTATTCTCAATCTCTTTTAGCAACTCGCTATCTTCACTTTGGTGCAACAGCACAGAGCGCTCAGTGCCCAGATCAACGCTTTTACACTGCGGGTAATAAGCCGCCCGCAGCGCCGGTTTGATGGCGTTAAAATAAGCTGTTGTAGGCACCTCAAAGGCTGCGGCAATATGCAAAGCCGACGAATCACAGGTATAGACTTTACTGGCGTGGCGGATAATGGCGATAAAGTCTGCGGTATTTCTCGAGCGTGAAGAAAGATCGATAAACTGCGGGTGATCTATTTTGCCAAATCCTGCAACAGGCGCGCCGTGCTGCTGGTAAATGTGTTCTACAAATTCAACGAGCACCGCCGCCGGGATGTCGCGAAGCGGAGTGCTGGCACGGTGATTGAACAGTACGTAACGACCTTCCAGCGGAGAAACTTGCTCTGGCATGCCGTCACGAAGCCAGCGGTTTGTTTTTATCTCTTCGGAGACAGACTCAGGGGCAATGCCAAGGTGGCGCAGGAAAAAATCATGCATTTCCAGAGTGGCGAAATCCTCCCTGAAGAGCTGGTTCCCGGCGTCAATCAGCGCATCATATCCCGCCAGTGAAGTCAGTTCCTGAGGCATAAAATGCAGCTCATCGATCACGTTACCCGCGAGTTGATAAATTTCTTCTACATAAGCCTGGCAGGTATGAGGGCGCAGCACCGTCAAGTGAAGTTTAGGATTAATGGTTTTGATTGCGTGCAGCGCCGAAATACCCATCAGTGAATCGCCCAGCGTGACGCCCATCCCGTTGATAACACAGAGTCGCTGAACGCTGCGATAATCGAGTGAAAAGGGGGATAAGGCATAGTTATAAATGCCAGGCTGGCGCAAAGTCTGTAGCTGAAGAGTATTTTTCAGGTCGGGCGACAAGGACTCAAGATCGTAAGAGGCGACGAGCGTTTTATTATCCTGAAGCAAACTACCGACAAAAGTTTGAAGCGTAGGTGTCATGGGGTTCCTGAGACGCAACAGAAGTAGGACGCTGCTCCGGTAAACGCAGCGCTATGTACGTCTCTCACCTTAATGAGATTTATCCTGCTGTCAATTTCCAGACATCACACTACCAGGGAATCAATCCCATTTCATGTAATGCGCCTAAGATCAGGGCGATAGACATGCAAGCATCAAAGGGATTAGGCATCTTGTTTCACCTTTACGTGCGGCGACATTGGTTAAATTATAGACTGTTTTGTGCGGCGTTCATGAAATGTCTGCTTGCTCAAAAAAGTTAACTCAACAGCCCGGCTCCCACGTTAACGGACAGCCCCAAAATCGCCAGATTGAAGATAAACGAGATGACCGATTGCAGCAGGGTTATTTTGCGCATACCCGTTGTCCCGGTTGCCACATCCGCCGTTTGTGCGGCGACGGCTATGGTGAAAGAGTAATAAAGGAAATCCCAGTAATCTGGATCGCTTGGTTTATCCGGAAAGATCATCGGGGTGCTCTCTTTGCTGCGGTGCAAATAATGCTGATGTGCGTAGTGCATCGCGAAAGCACTGGGCAACAACGTCCAGGAGACGATCAGCGTCATTGCAGTAAGAACAATATGCAACACCAGCGGAGTTCCTGACAGAGAGCGCAACGATGGCAGTTCGCTCATGATAGCCACAAGGCTGGCCATGCAGGCAAAGATAAGCAGGCTTAACACGAGCGCGGCACTTTGGTCCTGAACTCTGGCTATTCGCGGGATGTCACAGACTGCCGTTCGCAGCATGCGAAACCAGATAAAGATCAGGTAAAGCCAGGCCAAAACGTTCCAGCCGATCAGCAGCCTTTGTAGGGTACCTAGCTGGGCGGGAAGGGCGAAATAACAAACGACGCCGGCAGCCACTGAAATCAATAACCGCAAGCGGGCAAATATATGGGTTTTTAGCGCAAAAGCCATGAGATGTTTATTCTGCGGGACTTAGGTCAGTTAACTGTAGACGAAGGAAGAGATCAGGGTGTGCGCCGTTAAATATCTCTATCTAACGGCGCAAAAAAACTGTTTGCCCGGCAACATGAATCTATCAGTGAGCGTGCACCGTCAATCCCACCAGGCGGATAACAATCGGGCGAACAACGAGGATACAGACAAAGGCCGCCGGCATCGCAACTTGATACGCATTCATCACATTTTCCATATAATGAGGCCCGATGCCGAATTCAGCCACTGTGATGACCAGGCTCATCAGAAACGCCATGATGGTCGCCATATACAGCGAAAAGACATAGGGTGACGTGCGCGGGGGAAAACGAAATCGGGTATTTTTTCTGATGACAGCCTTCGACATTGAGTTATCCTGTTTAACAAAGGTGAAAAACCAGCGGCTAACCTAACAAGCTAGTGACAAGAGCGGTAGAGCGGTTGTGATTTAATCATTATTAATTAAAATCAACGAATCAGTCGAAGGGGATCGTATGGACATGTTAGGGCTGATCGATAATTTTATCCGCGTCGTAGAGAACGGCAGTATCGCCTCAGCAGCGCGGGTTAAAGGTATGAGCCCGGCAGCGGTTAGCCAAAGTTTGTCCCGACTTGAAACACATTTGGGGGTGCGGCTGCTGTCGCGAACCACCCGGAGCATGACATTAACTGAGCAGGGTAGATGCTATTTCGAGCGGGTTCGGCATATTCCCTACGATATTGACCTTGCTTCGCAGGCAGTGTCGAATGGCAATAAACCTCAAGGCCCGCTTTGCATCGCGACAACGGCGGCGTTTGGCCGCTACGTGATAGCCCCCCTTATGCCAGCCTTTAAAAAGGCTTTCCCTGATATTGATGTCGAACTGATTAGCACTGACCGCAACGTTGACCATCGGCTGGAAGGCGTGGACTTGAGTATCCGCATCGAGGAGCAGCTCAACGATCAGCTGATCGCCAGAAAAATTGCTTCGTTACCCTTTATATTTTGTGCGTCTCCTGATTATCTGGCTAGCGCAGGCATCCCGCAGACCCCTGAAGCGCTCAGTCAGCATGCCTGCCTTGTTTTCCGCTACCCAACGGATGGCCGTTTTCTGCCCTGGACCTTTAGGCTTAATGGCCAAACAATTAACGTGAAACTCAATCCGGCTTTCGTTAGTGATGATATTGATATTATTGCAAAAATAGCAGAGAAGGGCGGCGGCATCGCCCGTCTTGCAAGCTTTATCGCTCAGCCGCTGATAGATAATGGGCAACTGCTTCCCCTGTTTTGCTCAGAACGAAGTGACGAGCGCTACGCAGAGCCTTCCCCGATGAATATTTATGCCTGCGTCAATGAACGCTCCGCACTTACTTCAAAAGTAAGAGCCTTTATTGAATTTCTGGAAGTGGCTGTGCGTGACAGGATGATTTAATAACATTGGACTCGTCGCACAGCATCGGTTTTAAGTGACGTTGTCACTTATGTTTTGCCTCTACCACTAACTGTTTTACGCCATCCAGTCGCTAATAATCTCTCCGTACAGCTGCTCCGCCTCCTCCAGCCGACTGAGCAGACAATACTCGTCGGTTTGATGAGCCATCGACGGCTCGCCGGGGCCTAGAATAATACAAGGTGGATTCCCCAACGCAGGCAGCAACAGAGAAGCGTCGGTAAAGTATGGCACTACGCGAGGCTCAAGCGGCCTGGTGTGCAGTGGCTGGCAGCGCTGATAAACCTGTTTTATCCACGCGTGTTCTTGCTCGCTGAGTACTGCGGGCAGATCGACTAACGTCGACACTGTGACGCTCTCACCAAGCAGCGTAGTCAACCGCTGGCGGATGGTGGCGTGCTGTAAATTGGGCGCGCTACGGATATCAACATCGAAATGCGTGTGGTCCGGCACGGAATTTATATTTAGCCCGCCGTGAATACATCCGACATTCACCGTGGGCTGCTTCATTAGTGGATGCGGCGCGCCCGGCGAAAAATGTTGGATTTTACCCAGCGCATCCGCCGCCAGATAGATAGCATTAATGCCCAGCTCCGGCATCGCGCCGTGGGCTGTTTTCCCCCGAGTTTCACAGCGTAGCCAGAGGGCGCCTTTATGGCCGATAACCGGATAGTTAGCGGTGGGCTCACCGACAATAAGCGCGCCCACGTCTGGCAACTGCGTGGAGTCAATCAGTGCCCGTGCACCGTCGCAGCCGGTTTCTTCTCCGCCGGTAATTAGCAATAACGCGCCGCGTCCGGCGAGGATCGTTTCCCGCAGCTTAACGCAGGCCACGGCAAACGCGGCTATTGCCGCTTTCATATCGCTGGATCCGCGGCCATAAAGACGCCCGTCTTCAATCTGCGAGCCGAAAGGATCGTACTGCCACCGGGTATTGCCCAGTGGGACGGTATCCAGATGTCCGGTGAAGGCCAGCGGTTTACCCAGATTCGCTCCGGGCAGCCGGGCGATAAGATTGCAGCGCCCCTCGCCGAATGATGACAGCGAAACGTCAAAACCGTTATCGCCAAGCCAGCTGGCAAAGAATCGCATGCAATCTGCTTCGCTGCCTGGCGGGTTAATGGTGTTGAAGCCCAGCAGTTGCCGGGCCAGGTGCAGGGTGGTGACCATCAGCGATGTTCCGTCAACCAGTCAAGGCAGTTAATCCATAGCTGGCGATAGCCGGGCCATCGAGCAAACTCTTCCGGCAGCCAGTGTGCCGACATATCGCTGGTCCACACCAGCGAGCGGCCCTGAAGATATTCGCGAATAGCCAGCAGCGGATGACCGGTACCCGCAACGGTTGCCAGCAGTTTACCTTCCGGATGCATTTCAACTTCGTTATAGCCCAGCAGCCACGGCCATTCGCCTGGAATATCGTTAAACACGCTGTGGGGTTCCGTCACTTCAGGATAGCAACCCTCCGGGGTTTCAATACGGTCGTCCCATGCCAGACAGCGGACTGGCAAAACAGTCTCTACTGCAGTATGGCGATAGCGCGCACCGCCGTTAATGCCCTGGAAGCTGTAATATCCGCCAATCATCATCAGCGAGCCGCCGCCGGCCACGTAGTCATGCAGAAGCGTCAGACGGTTGGCGGTTCGACGGCTTTTCAGCCAGGTATCCGGGTGCAGCAGCAGCGTATTGGCGCCAATGTCCGAGAGAATAATCGCATCCCACTGCTGCAGCGCTTCCAGCGTCAGCGGGAAGTCTGTCGCTGCCGCGTGGGCGGACATATAGGTCACGGCGTAGGGACTGTCCGCCAGCGCTGCCAAAAAATCCGTTGCTCCGGTGTGCCAGGTGGCGGTGGCAAACTGGTCGAAACCTTTAACGTGCGTTGACGTGCTGGTCCAGGATTCACCGACCAGTAAGATTTTTTTCTTCATTATGATTTTCCTTTTATCCGCCAAAGACGCGTTGGGGATTTCCAATCAATAAGGTTTCAAGCTGCTCGCTGCTGATGCCGTGGCGTCGCAGACGCGGAACAAAATGTTTGAGTATGTAGCCGTAACCGTGACCGCCGTAGCGGGTGAGCATGGTTTTCAGGAAGACGTCCTGCGACAGCAGAATGTGCTGGATATAGCCGTCGTCAATCAGCTCACGAATCGCGCGGGCGTTCTCCTCGTCTGAGGGGGACTGTGCCGACTCGTCAGCGTAGTAATAGCTCATGCCGATCATGTCGTATTCGAGAAACGCCCCGCGCTGGGCCAGTTCGCGCTGGTAGCGCTTATCGGCAAAGCTGGGATTCATATGGCAAAGCACGGTATGGCGTAAATCGGCGCCTTCCTGTTCGAGAATATCCAGCACCCGATGCCCCAGTCGCTCCCAGCCGGGCAGATGAACTTCGATCGGCACACCTGTTGAGGCACTGGCCCGACCCGCAGCGCGCAGGGATTTCTCCTCATCTGGCGTAAATCGGCTTGAGACACCGATTTCGCCGATGAACCCGGCGAGCACCTCCGGTTTATTTTCCGCGCCGCCAAGATCGTACATCAGCCGCTCGGTCAGCTGTTCGACGCTGCTTTTTTTTACCCACTCAGGGTGCGAAGGTTCGAGATAGAGGCCAGTCCCCATAATAATGTTCAGACCGGTCAGACGCGCGATGCGCGCCAGCGCTTTGGGATCGCGGCCAATACCGATATTAGTCGGGTCAACCACCGTTTTTCCGCCAAGGGCTCGATATTTCATCAGCTCGTCAATAGCAACATCGACATCAAACAGCTGGCAGTTATCGCGGCTCATCAGCGGATTCAGCGACAGTTCGCCGAGGTTCTCCATTTTCACAGGCATTTCGGCAAGATGACGATCGCTACAGCAGCAGGGGGGCACCCATTTGCCGGAGGCATCCAGCAGAATATGCTCATGCATCAGGGTCACGCCCATTTCGTTCACCGGCAGCGGGCCAAGCACCGTCATAACGTAACCGCTCCTGACGCCAAGCGGCAGCGGGGAAGGGTGACGAAAAATTGATCCTTTCATCAACTATCCTTTCGCCGTGGAGCGGGTCGGGTTGAGAATGCGGGTGTTCAGCCAGATAGCCAGCAGGATAATGGTGCCGGTGGCTATCTGGGTGTAAAACGGCGAAATATGCGACAGGATCAGCCCGTTCTGAATGACCGCAATCGACAGCGCACCCAGCAGCGTGCCAATAATGGTGCCGAAGCCGCCAAACAGGCTGGTACTGCCAAGCACAACGGCCGCTATGACCTGCAGCTCAAAGCCTTCGCCCTGGTTGGAAGAGCCGCTGCCGAGGCGTGCGGTAATGATCATCCCCGCCAGTGCGGCAGCAATTCCGCTGATGATATAGACCTTCATGGTGACCGCTCGGGTGTTAATGCCGCTGCGTCGTGCCCCTTCGGCATTAGCGCCGATAGCGGTCACGTAGCGGCCAAAGCGCATATGATTGAGTACGATATGTCCGCTAACCAGGCATAAAATGCCGATCAGTGCAGGCATGGGAATACCGACTACCCACGCGCGTCCTATAAAGGTAAACAGGCTGTCAGCCGGGATCGGAATCGAATAGCCCTGGGTGACCAGGAGCGCGATGCCGCGAACCACGGCGAGGGTAGCGAGCGTGACAATAAACGCCGGAATGCCTTCATAGGCAATAAAAAAGCCGTTGATTGCGCCCACGAACCCGCCAAGCAAAAGGCCACCGAGCATGACCACCGGCCACGGCAGCCCCCAGTTATTAAGGGCGATTGCCGAAAGCGCGCCGACCAGCGCAAGGGTAGAGCCCACCGACAGATCGATACCGCCTGTGGTAATGACCAGGGTCATTGCCGTTGCGACTATTAGCAGCGGGGCGCTCTGACGGATAATATTCAGCCAGTTGGTGCCAGTGAGAAAGTTGCTGGTGATCAGCGAAAACACCACGCAGCAGAAGACGAAAAAGAGCGCAATGCTGACTACGCCTGAGTGGTTATGCAGCAGGCGGCGCGGCAGCGAATGTTGGATCATGCGGGAGCTGCTTAAGTTCATGATACTCATCCTGTTACCTCAATGTGCAGCCGCAGAGTGGGCGGTGAATTTTTCGCCCACAATCAGGTTAACAATATCGCTCAGGCTGGTGTCGGCCACCCGTCTGTCGGCGACGTTGGTACCTTCATACATCACCATGATCCGGTCACAGACCAGGAACAGGTCCTGCAGGCGGTGGGTAATAAGAATCACGCTCACCCCGCGGGCGGAAACACGGCGGATGAGCTCGAGAACCGCTTCGACTTCCGCGACGGCCAGCGCGGCGGTGGGTTCATCCATGATCAGCACTTTCGGGTCAAAGGCCGCCGCGCGCGCGATGGCAATAGCCTGGCGCTGGCCGCCGGAGAGATTTCGTACCAGCAGTCGGGTGTCAGGAATGGAGATCCCAAGTCCTTTAAGCATCTCCCTGGCGTCGGCGTGCATTTTGCCTTCATCGAGGAAGGGGATACCCAGGACCGATTTCATCGGCTCGCGGCCCATAAACAGATTGCCCGCGACGTCGACCGTGTCGCACAGCGACAGATCCTGATACACCATCTCGATATGGCAGCGGCGTGAATCGGCTGGATCGGTAAACTGCTGCTGTTCACCATCGATACGGATCGTGCCGCTGGAGGGGATAACCGCGCCAGAGAGCACTTTGGTCAGGGTGGATTTTCCCGCCCCGTTATCACCGACTAAGCCCAGCACCTCGCCTGGGGCGAGCGCAAGGTTGACTCCGCGCAGTGAGCGTATCGACCCGTAGGTCTTGGTGATATTGATCATCTCCACCCTTGCCGGGGTAGTGTGTGGCTGCTGCATCTGATAACTCCCATCGCTGTGGCAGGGAAATGCTCGCCCTCCTGTGGGAGAGGCTCTATCCGACACGGTTTACATTCTAGTAAACCGGTTTACCTGTGGAAAAGAGCACTCGCCAGTACAGTCAGGACAAACGCTATGTATGATATTTGTTCGCCAGGAGGAACATTGCAGCATCCGTGCCAGGGCAGGAACAACACGGCATCAACTTCACTTAGCAATATGTATTAACTAGAATTTATTCTTCACAGTATCGGTAAACCGGTTTACCGTTCGTGGTGACAGAATCGTGAGTTGAACGTTTTTTGCGCCAAAACTGGGCGCTATTTGCGCCATTTTGGAACGTGCTTAACGCTTCTTGATCGAGTCGCGACCAATCCATTCCACCGGCAGGCGGGTTTCCGCCGGGATGTCACGATCGTTGTTCAGCAGGCGCATCATGATGTTCACCGCGGTGCGGCCCAGCTCCCGGGCGGGCTGTCGGATAGTCGAAATCCTCGGCTGGGTAAAATCGGCGTAGTTGGCGTCATCGAAGCCGACCAACGATAGCGCCTCTGGCGCCTGAAGTCCGAGAGTGCGCAGGCCGTCCAGCAGACCGAGCACCAGATAGTCGCTGGCGGCAAAGACGGCGGTCGGGGGAGCCGGCTGGCTGAACAGGTACTGCAACGCCTGTTGGCCAAACTCGCGGTGGTAATCTCCGTAAATAACCCATTCGGGCGGCCAGCTCAGGCCAGCCTGCTCCATTGCGGTGCAGAATCCCTGATAACGCTCGCGGACGCTCATCAACTGATCCGGGCCACCGACGAAAGCGATGTGGCGATGCCCGGCGGCGATCAGTTGTTCGGTGGCGATCCGCCCGCCCTGGACGTTATCGGCAAACACTTTCGGTACCTTACTGCCGGGAATATCCTCATCCAGCAAGACAATGCGTTCGTGGCGCTGGAGCTCTTTGCGCAGCAGGCCGTTGTCGGGGCGGTTGGTGGTGAACAGCAGGCCGTCGACCTGACAGGTATCCAGCCAGCGGATGAACTGGCACTCTTTTTCAGGATTGTTACGGGTGATACACAGCACCAGGCTGAAACCGCTGGCAGAAGCGGCTTCTTCGGCGGCGTCGGCCAGTTCGGCAAAGAAGGGGTTGGTAATATCGGGCAGCACCAGGCCAAGCGTTTCGCTGCCACCTTTGCTAAGGCGACGGGCCAGGCTATTGCCACGATAGTCCAGCTCGCGAATGGCGGTTTCGATACGGTCAATGGTGTCCTGCGGCAGCACAATACTGTTGTTCATATAACGCGATAGTGTCGACTTCGACAGCCCCGCCAGCTTTGCCACATCGGATAACAATACGCGTTTTATGCTCATTGCCTGCGCCATTACTCCCAGAATCGGTTATCTGTAACATAGTTAATCGGGTTGGATACAGCGATTTCTCTGCTCACCACAAGCGGAAATAAATTCTTGACAAAATTTAATCTGCGGAGAATTGTATAGGCAGTTTACCGCATTATCCGGGAAATCATTCCCAAACCCGTTTAAGTCATTCCAGTCGAGCACCGATACGGACCGGTTGCCGGAATGAAATTAAGCAGGTCTCCGCCGAACGTCGATGACTGTTCTGGCCATATCGTCGATATTTGCCCGCCAAAAAATAACCCTTCTGCGTTCACATACGGCGCGGAACACTGCTGGCTATAAACTATTCCAGAAGAGGATAATGATGATGTTATTTAACACCGGAAAACTGCGTTCTATTGCTGTAGCAACGACGATGCTGGCATCAATCGGTTTTATTTCTGCCGCCAGCGCCGCCGCTCCAACCTATGCTCTGGTACAAATTAACCAACAGGCTCTGTTCTTTAACCTGATGAATAAAGGTGCGCAGGATGCGGCCAAATCCAGTGGCAAGGATTTAGTGATTTTTAACTCTAATGATAATCCTGTGACGCAGAACTATGCGATAGAAAATTATATTCAACAAGGTGTTAAAGGCATTCTGGTAGATGCTATCGACGTTAACGGCATTATGCCTGCGATAAAAGAAGCTGCCGCCGCCAAAATTCCTGTCATTGCGATTGATGCCGTATTACCGGCCGGGCCGCAGGCGGCTCAGGTCGGCGTTGATAATATCGAGGGTGGTAAAATCATTGGTAAATACTTCGTGGACTATGTGCAGAAAGAAATGGGCGGCAAGGCACGGTTGGGTATTGTTGGTGCGCTGAATTCGGCGATTCAGAACCAGCGACAGAAAGGATTTGAAGAGACGCTGAAAAGCAATCCGAAAATCACCATCGCCGACGTTGTCGACGGCCAAAACGTGCAGGATAAAGCCATGATCGCGGCCGAAAACCTGATTACCGGTAACCCCGATCTGACGGTGATTTATGCCACTGGCGAACCCGCTTTGCTGGGCGCCATTGCCGCCGTGGAAAACCAGGGGCGCCAGAAGGATATTAAAGTCTTTGGCTGGGATCTGACCGCGAAGGCCATTTCAGGTATCGACGGTGGGTACGTCACCGCCGTTTTGCAGCAGGATCCGGAAAAGATGGGGGCTGAAGCTCTGAAGGCACTGAACACGATCACCTCGGGTAAAACCGTACCGAAAACCATTCTGGTTCCGGCCACGGTTGTCACCAAAGCGAACGTAGATACCTATCGTTCGCTGTTCAAGTAGATCAGTGTTCGTCGTTCACGGCTAACAGGGCGGTAAGTTCATGGCCGTCGGGAAACGCACTGAGCGTTCCACGGCGGCTGACGGTGATGGCAGCGGCTTTGCTGGCGTGAGTCAGCGCCAGCGCATCCGGCGTAACACCGCGCAGGATCGTCGATGCCAGCATAACCGCGAGGAAGGTGTCACCTGCACCGGTGGTATCCAGCGCCTCGGCAGGGAAGGCGGGGCAAAACTGGCGCTGGCCAGCCTGGATAAGCCAGGCGCCTGCTGCGCCCTGGGTCACCACTAAGCTTCTCACGGTATAGGGTTGCAGCTGCTCGGCCTCGGATTCATTGACCACCGCAATGTCGATCAGCGGCCAAAGATGGCAAAAGTCAGGGTTGACGGGGGAGGGATTGAATACCGTTGTCATACCGCGGGTTTTAGCGTACTGGAACAGTGCCCGCGTTTTATCCAGGGAGAAATTGCCTTGTTGGAGCAGAATATCGCCCGCAGTGGCTTCCGCCATATGCGGAATAATATCATCGAGGCTGAACGTATCAGCCGCAGCTGTGGTGGTAATAATGGCATTGTCGCCGTCAGCACTATTTAAAATAATCGAGGTGTCGCTATGTTGATTAAAATAGCCGTCGGGTAGTAGCGTCAGTGGTTCATTTTTTACCTGCTGACGAATCCACTCGCCATTGCTGTCATTTCCCGTGGCAGCAATTAAACGTGTGTCGATTCCGCAGCGGGATAATATAATCGCTTGATTCGCACCTTTGCCGCCGACATCCTGCGAAACTTTAACTCCGTGAATTGAAGCGCCTTTTTTTGGCATGTCCGAAATGGACCAAGTTTCATCTACGACAATATTACCGACAACGTAAACACGCATAGTGTTTCCTTAATAGGATGGATAAGATGGTTGCTATCTCAGCAGAAAAAACGAACGCAATACAAGCTATTTTTTCACGTAGCAAAGCTGTCATTGGCGTTATTCATTGCGACCCATTTCCTGGTTCACCAAAATATAGAGTAAAATCAGTTTCTGATATTGTTGAACGTGCGCTTCGTGATGCTGAAAATTATATTTCCGGAGGGGTTCATGGCCTTATTATCGAAAACCACGGGGATATTCCTTTTTCCAAACCTGAAGATATCGGGCATGAAACCTCCGCGCTGATGGCGGTGATTACCGAGAAAGTACGAGAGCGCTTTGCCGTGCCGCTGGGTATTAATGTCCTGGCTAACGCGGCGATCCCGGCTATGGCTGTCGCCCTGGCGGGCGGGGCAGATTTCGTCCGCGTACCATGGCGCTGAGTGAAAAAGAAAAGCAGGCGCTGTCGGCGCTTTATGGGGATGTCCTGCAGTGGGAAATTGATTTTCATCACTCAGCGTACGAGGAGTCGGCACGAAGCGAATAACAAACAGCGGGTGCCTGTAGCGGATCGTCTGACATGGTAGCGATCAAATACAGTTTTTAAATGAGTGACAGGAGTGGTCATCATATTGCTGAGCGGCGGCAGTATGATGACCCCGATGTTGGATAGAGCCGGCATCCAATCAGTATCTAACGGGACACCGAACGTAAGAAAAGGGAGGTAACTCAACATTCACAACATGCTGATATCTATAGCTGCGCGAAAGGACCATGAAGTGCAAATTCAATTTAACATAATATACATTATGCGCACCAATGTTGTAGTAGCTAAATTGAGATGTCCGTCTCGGGTATGCGGACGTTTTCCTGGACTGTTATGTGGTGATCCCCAGATGCTGCCGGTACTTCACCGGACTCATTGCACCTAATGATAGCTTGATACGTTTTTCGTTATACCAGCGTATATAGCTGTCCAGGAAGCAGATAAATTTTTCCTGCGTGATACCCGCCCAGTTTCTGCCATAGAACATTTCGTTTTTGACACGCCCGAAGAAGCCTTCACACGCAGCATTATCCGGCGAGCATCCTTTGCGCGACATGGACCTTACACCAGCGTCGCGTCCGGGCGGGTTCCTATCGACCAGCTCACAACCTGGCCATCAAAGCAGTCGATCACCGGCGACAGATAGACTTTTCCTGCCGGAAGCTGGAACTCCGTAATATCGGTCAGCCACTTCTCATTTGGCCTGCAGGAACTAAAATCCCGGGCGTGACGGTATCCCAAAGCGGCTGATCGATGCCTGCGCTGATACCCACTTTAATATGATTCGCGTCCTGTTTAGGACCACAGCCGGTAAGCAGCATAGTGCCAGCCAGTGAAGCAGCCAGCAGAGAAATTTTCACAGTATGTTTTATCGCCGAATGCATAAATAACGTCTTCCTTAAACCAATAAAAACAGCAAATTTGAAATTACCCACCGTTCAGGTGCGGCAGGAAGAGTTTTTCAAACTGCACTGATACTGGCAAATAAGAAAAAGACATAACCTATGTGTAAAAAAATCTGATGCTGCGTATCTCATCAACTTCAGCTGAAGTTCTCTTCAAAGAAGCGCTTCAGGTGACAATATCGCACACTCTTTATCCAGTAACGCTTCCACCGAGGCCCTATTATTGCGGTCCCAACCACGTTTAGTGGCTAACAAAATAAACCCTTTTTGAGCGCCGTAGGTGGTTGGAATGACAGCCACGCCCCACTCTGCCAGCTGTTCTGGTGATAAATGAAAATAGCTGGCGACGCTGTGAATGGGGTCAATGCCCATCACCGTCGGCTGCATTACCCGGCGAGCATACCAGGTGTAACGCAGGAGTTTATCGGGCAAGGGGCGCCATTCTTCCGTTATAAAGGGACGTTCTGCCAGCATCTGACGCCTGACGTCTTCCCGCAGGCAAGTCAGGTGAATATGCAGTTGGTTTTGGCTGCGGCCATAAGCCGAGTTAAGCGCCAGCCCAAGTTTATCGTCGGGTACCGGGGCACCATATTGCCAGGCTAAAAGGCGACGCATGAGCCAGGCATAGCCGAAATAATCCGTTCGCCCTTCGACTGCGAGTTCCGGGCTTTCGATGCCGGTTATTTTCGCCGTAGGAACCAGAATAAAATGGTAGGGGTAACGCGGGTTCTGGATAACGCTAAAGCCGTGGGCCTTCCCTTCAGGCATATAGATCTGCTGGCAGGGTGCCGGATTGCTCGTTTGCTGATAGTGAGTCATGCAAACCTTATCGACCACGCCCCACAGCGCATCGGAGCGGGCGCAGCCCACCAGCATGAAGAGCGCGGCAAGGATCATACCTCGTTTTAAGCTGGTAAAAACCAGGGGCGCAATTCCGTTTCTTTTCATTATTTCTTCATCCTTACCTGGCAGCAACGAAGGGCAACGTTTATCTGATAAAGCATAATCGGACACACGCCCCAGTGAATATGTTTTATTTTACAAAAACGTATACCGTCAGCAGGTACTTCATCTTTCATTCGAGGAGGTTATAAATGGCAAGGATTTTTATTACTGGCTCAGCCGATGGCCTTGGCTTAATGGCCGCCCAGCGTTTGGTCGCAGAGGGGCACAAGGTTGTGCTCCATGCCCGCAATAAAACCCGTGCCGCCCAGGCACTCAGGCAGATTCCTGACGCAGAAACTGTTTTTTCGGCCGATCTTTCAAGCATTGCCGAGACAAAACACCTGGCTGAGACGGTAAATGCAGCTGGCCGGTTTGATGCGATTATTCATAATGCCGCCGTCGGATATCAGGAGAGCAAACGCCTGATGACCATAGATGGGTTACCGCAAGTATTTGCCGTGAATACTCTTGCCCCTTACATTCTGACGGCGTTAATTCAACCCCCTAAACGTTTGGTCTATTTGAGTTCGTCGTTGCACTCGGAGGGTGATGTCACGCTACAGGATCTGGTGTGGGAGAAACGAGCCTGGAATAGCGAACAGGCTTATTCGGATTCAAAGCTGCACATCACGCTACTGACTTTCGCTATTGCCCGACTTTGGCCTGAGGTGATGGCCAACTGTGTCGATCCCGGTTGGGTACCGACAAAAATGGGGGGCGCGGAGGCGCCGGATGCGCTTGACCTTGGCCCGGCCACTCAGGTGTGGCTGGCGACCGATCCTTCGCTTTCTGCAGCACCAACCGGCGGTTATTTCTATCATCAAAAGCCGGGAGATATCTTGAAGGCCGCTTTAGAGCCTGTCCTCCAACACGGTTAAAGGGTTCCATTTATGCATCCCCTTGTTGTAAATAAGGACGGACATCCGTCAAATGGCCTGCCACTGCCGCCGCAGCGACCATGGCGGGACTCATTAAATGCGTTCTGGCCCCGGCACCCTGGCGGCCAGCGAAATTACGGTTGGTGCTGGAGGCGCAGCGGTCGCCCGGCTGCAGCACATCTTCATTCATTGCCAGGCACATTGAGCAGCCTGACTGCCGCCATTCAAACCCGGCGTCGATAAATATTTGGGCTAAACCTTCTTGTTCGGCGCGGGCGCGAACCTGCGTTGAGCCCGGCACGATAATACCTCTTACACCTGGCGCGATTTTCCTGTCTCGCAGCACCTGGGCAACCGCCCTGAGATCTTCAATGCGGCCGTTGGTGCAGGAGCCAATAAACGCATGGGTAATAGGAATCTGGCTCAGCGGCGTGCCGGGCTTAAGGCCCATATAACTCAGCGCATTTTCGATGTCACGGCGTTTGGCCGTATTAGACTCATTGGCAGGATCTGGCACCTGGTCAGTGATGCTGCCACCCTGATCCGGGCTGGTGCCCCAGGTTACGCGAGGCGTTAAGTTGGCGCAGTCGAGCACAACTTCTTTATCAAAGACCGCATCGGCATCGCTGCGGAGCGTGTGCCAGTATTTCAGCGCCAGCTCCCACATCTCGCCTTTCGGGACGCGTGGTGCCGGTTTGATATAGGCATAAACTTTTTCATCAGGTGCCATAAAAGCGCCGCGGGCCCCGGCTTCGACCGCCATATTACAAATGGTCATACGCCCTTCCACGCTAAGTGCATCAATGGCGCTGCCGCAGAATTCAATGGCAAAGCCGGTCGCGCCGTCGGCACCAATTTCGGCGATTAGCAGCATGACGATATCTTTTGCCGTCGCGGCAAACGGCAGCTCACCGTTCACCGTCACGCGCAGCGTTTTTAGCTTTTTATAGGCTAACGTCTGCGTCGCCAGCATATGTTCAATTTCAGAGGTGCCTATACCGAAACCAAACGCACCAAACGCGCCGTAAGTGGTGGTATGGCTATCCCCTGCGGCAATCACCATGCCCGGCAGCACGATCCCCTGTTCATGGGCAACGACGTGCTCAATGCCCTGGCGCGGGTCCATCACGTCGAACAACTCAAGGCCAAAATCACGGCTGTTGGACTCAAAGTAACGAACTTGCAGTTCGCCGCCCGGGTCGGTCATTTCTGGCGTGCGCTCTGGCCGCGTCGGGTTAACGTGGTCCACGTTGAGCAGGATGCTTTTGGGCTGCCAGACTTGGCGGTTGGCGTCACGCAGGCCGCTAAAAGCCTGCGGGCTGGTGTATTCGTTGAGGATGGAACGGTCGATATACAGCAGGACATTGCCCTGATCGTCCAGAGGGCGGATGACATGGGTATCGATGATTTTATCGTACAGCGTTTTAGGCTTCATGACGGGTCACCTTGCTTCTCTCACAGCATAAAATAACGGCGTGCTGGCACGCAGATAAAAAATGAACAATTTCTAAAGGGATAGTAGCAACCGGGTGATTAGGCTGTCAGTAAAGGCATGGTGCACAAGCGTAATAGGATGAAACACGAAATGTGTTCTTTTTATTGTTATGATAAATAAGGATTTTGATCGTAAGCAAGGTTAGCCGGCATCTGCTTTACTTAACGGCGTTAGAGATTGACTTGATGTCGAATAGTATGAAAATGCTTGTTGTTCACCGACTGGCAAAAATTTGGAGCATATCATCGCCACTTCACGCCGCTTCTACTCTGCCGCCAGGGTTAAAAAATCTGGTGCGATACTTGCCGCCGCGCTGTTTCTGGCGAGCTGTGCCTCTAAACCGCCGGTTTCTCTCGTTACGCCCTTGCCGGGCACTAAGCCGGATGTGAAGACCCCTTCACAGCACAACCAGCCGATGCGTGGCGTCTGGCTGGCAACGGTTTCCCGCCTTGACTGGCCGCCGGTTTCTTCCGTTAATGGCAGCAGCGCAGCCGTGCGTATTAGCCAGCAGCAAGCCTTAAAAGACAAACTGGATAAGCTGAAGTCATTAGGGATCAACACGGTGTTTTTCCAGGTGAAGCCCGACGCCACCGCGCTGTGGCCTTCGAAGATTTTGCCGTGGTCAGATATGCTGACGGGCAAAATTGGCGAAGATCCGGGCTACGACCCGCTGCAGTTTATGCTTGATGAGGCGCATAAACGCGGCATGAAGGTACACGCCTGGTTTAACCCCTATCGGGTTTCTACCAACATCACGCCGGGCACAGTTGCCGCCCTGAACCGCACGCTTTCTCTGCAGCCGGCCAGCGTTTTTGTGTTACATCGGGACTGGATTAGAACCTCCGGTGACCGCTTCGTGCTTGACCCCGGCATCCCGGAAGTGCGCGACTGGATAACCAGCATCGTCGCCGAAGTTGTCTCTCACTACGCCATCGACGGCGTGCAGTTTGATGATTACTTCTATACCGAATCACCGGGCTCTACCCTTAACGACAGCCAGACTTTCAGAACCTACGGCCAGGGCTACGCGTCCAAAGCCGACTGGCGGCGGCACAATACTGAGCAACTTATCGAGCAAGTCTCACGCACTATCAAACAGCTTAAGCCCGGCGTTGAGTTTGGCGTGAGTCCGGCAGGCGTCTGGCGCAATATCTCCCACGATCCGGCCGGGTCAGAAACGCGTGGGGCTGCCGCTTATGATGAGTCCTATGCCGACACGCGTCTCTGGGTGCAAAAAGGCCTGCTGGACTATATTGCCCCGCAGATTTACTGGCCTTTCTCCCGCAGTGCAGCCCGCTACGACGTGCTGGCCAAATGGTGGGCTAACGTAGTGAAGCCGACTAACACGCGCCTTTATATTGGGATTGCGCTGTATAAAGTCGGGGAGCCTTCGAAGAATGAGCCTGACTGGACGGTGAGCGGCGGCGTACCGGAGCTGAAAAAACAGATCGATTTAAACGAGGCCTTGCCGCAAATTAACGGCACTATTTTGTTCCGGGAAAATTATCTTAACCAACCCCAGACTCAGCAGGCGGTGAATTACATCAGGGAACGTTGGGGTCAATGATGGGCAAAAAAACCGGATCGCCCTTCCCTGGGCAGATCCGGGGGCTGTCTTACTGACCAGCCAGGTCGTCATACACATTGCGCAGCCGGGTGCGCAGATACAGAACGGCTTTGTGTTTGCGGGAGAGCAGCGCCTGCACGGTGTCGCCGCTCTCGCCAGCAAGGTCTTTTACGCTGTAGTCTTGCAGCTCGGTTTTGATAAACACCTCACGCTGAGGCGCAGGCAGTTCCGACAGGGCCGTCTCCAGCTCCTCCCACAGCAGCTGCTTCAGGTACTCGTCCTCCGGCGTTTGCGGCGTACCGAACAGCGTTTCGGCTAGCTCATCTTCCGGGTAATCGTCCTCTTCATCCCCGCCAAACCAGCTTGCTAAAGGCAGCTCGCGTTTTTTCCTCGCCCGGTCGGTCATTTCGTTCCGGGCGGCTCGGAACAGCCAGGCGGCGACGTTCTCCACCGGCTGTTCAACCTTCATTAGCTGATAGCTAACCTCTTGCAGGATATCGTCGGCATCTTCATGCCCGGCGGTTCTCCCCCGAATAAACGCTTTCAGTCGGGCACGGCAGCCGTTCAGCGCTACCATCAGCAGAGATTCCCCCACTATTCCGGCTTTCATCGTTGTCACTCAGCGTCCGGTTTTTTAGCGCTGTTTTCATCTGGCTGCACCGGCGGCTGAGGCTGAGGACGCGGATCCATTTTCTCATCCCAACGGGAATGCCAGCCGCAGCGGTCGCGGTGACCAAAGCCAAATTTTTCGCGGCGATGCTGCATAAACTCTTCGCGCTGCTCCGGCGTCATTTGCATCCAGCGTTCGTGCATCCGGCGGCGGGCTTTGCCAAACATGCCCGGGCGAAAGCCCAGGCCACCGAACAGAATGCGGCACAGTGCCAGCAGGCCTAAAGACTGCCAGAAGCCAATATCTTTCACCCCCAGCAGACCAGGCAGCACTGCGTTCCACAGCGTCATAACGATCAGGCCGAGTGCAACAAACAGCGCCACACAGAGCAAAATCGGTTTCCCCATGCGGTGGCCACAGAATCCACGGCGGCGGTGTTCATGTCGGTGCATATTTATCGGCAGTGTAGACCACAAACGGGGCATGCCAGGTAAGACCGCAGCGGTTTGCCGTGGCCCTGAGGGGCGCTAACAGAGATTCGATGGTAAAAAGATTACGGCCACTGGGCTGATAAGACTCTTCCACGTTACCGGCGGTGACCGCCACGAACAGCGGCGTTCCCTCCAGCTTTTGCCCTTCCTCCTCGTAATTCAGGTAGAACATCCGGGTCAGCACTGCATCCTGCCACTGGCGCATAATGGCCGGCATGGAATACCAGTGAATCGGGAACTGCAGCACAATGCGGTCGGCGGCAAGTAACCGGGCGGCTTCACGCTCGCCGTCGCGGTAAATATCGATCCCGTCAGGGTAAAGTGCCTGGATATCGACCAGCTCAACGTGTTCAAGTTTTGCGGCTTCTTGCCCCAGCGCGGCATTGGCGCTGGAACGGGACAGATCCGGGTGGAAAAGTAAAATCAGGGTTTTGTTCATGGGGCGTCTCCTTGTGTTGGTGAGACGATAATGGCGAGGCTCCAAAAATTACTCCAACAGATAATCAAGATAATCTATTATCGATGACATGAATTTAAGAACGCTGGATCTTAACCTGCTGGTGATGCTGGACGCCCTGCTCGACGAGGCGCACGTCACCCGTGCCGCAGACAGACTTTGCCTGTCGCAATCTGCTACGTCTGCAGCTCTTGCCCGCTGCCGCGATCTTTTTCACGATGAATTGCTGGAGCGTGGCAGAGGCACCATGCGGCTGACGCCCTTTGCTCAGTCTCTTCGTGCCCCTCTGAAATCCGTCCTCGGCGACATTGCTGAACTTATCGACCCGCCGGTGATCCCGCTGTATCAAATTAAGCAAAAACTGCGGATCACCATGGCGGATTTCCCGGCGCTGTTCGTGCTGGTGCCGCTGATGCAGAACCTTCAGCAGTCGGCCCCGGAGATTGACCTCATCGTCCAGGGTTGGACTGGCGCGGAAGAGGCCGAAATCGCATTACTTAACGGCACCACGGATATAGCGATCTCGGTCTTTCCTCAGCCTGCCGCAGGTATCCACAGCGAGCTGTTGATGGATGAGCACTATGTCGTGGCGATGCGCGAAGGCCATCCGGCCGCCGTCGGGTTCAGTCTTGAACGCTGGCTTGCCTCACCGCACATCATCACCTCCGGTAAAGGTGAAAGCGTTACCCCGGTGGATGCAGAGCTTTCAAGGTTGGGATTACGCCGCCGCGTTGGGCTGGTATTGCCGAATTTCCAGATGGTGCCGCAGCTACTGCTGGCGTCGGATATGTTGGCCCTGCTGCCTTCCCGGGTCATATCTTTTACTGAAGGACTGGTCGCCGTCCCCGCGCCCGTCACGTTACCGGGGTTCTCTCTCCACCTGGCCTGGCACAAACGCCGAAGCCAGGATGTCGCCCTGCAGCACGTCGCCGCTATTTTGATGGCACTGTTGAAGTAACACCGTTTTAAAGCCCGGCTTCGCGCACCAGCGTTTGCAGGAATTCAGCGGCGGGCATTTCGCGTATCAGGTTCACACCCTGCCCGGCCCAGTGTGCGCTATAGCCTTGAAGTCCCTGTTTTTTGGCGAGGTTTGCAAGGGCTTTACCAATATCGTAGGCCACCGGGTAAGCCGGGACGGCATGCTGGCCGGCGATTCGTCCATGGCGGCAGTAATCGTTCTCCAGGCTTCTCGCCGCTCTGCCAGAGATAGCATGAGTCATCTCCGTTCGATGTGAGCGACTTGATTTAAGCCGCTGCCGGTAGCCATCGTCGGCGGCGGACTCAGGGCAAAGCAGAAATGCGGTGCCCAGCTGTACCGCATCCGCCCCCACGCTTAGCATGGCGTGAATACCTGCCCCGTCCATAATCCCCCCGGCGGCAATAATCGGCAGATTCACCTGCTTTTTCAGAAGCTGCACCAGCGCAAAGGTGCTGAGCTGGGTATCGTGCGCTTTATCGTCGAACATCCCGCGATGCCCACCCGCTTCAAAGCCCTGCGCCACAATCACATCCACGCCGCATGCCTGAATCAGCGAAGCCTCTTCAGGCCTTGTGGCGGTGGCAAGCGTTACAATACCTTTGCTACGGAAGGCCTCAACAACGTCACGCTCAGGTACGCCAAAGTGGAAGCTTACTGCGGCCGGAGCGGTTTCCAGCAGCATCTCCAGCATTGCTTCCTGCCCGATAAAACTTTGGTAAATTTCGCTTAGCACTTCTGGCGGTGTGCCGCCAAACTCAGTAAAGATCGGGCGCAGACTGTCAATCCATGCACGTTCCAGCGCCTCATCCCGTTTGGCAGGCTGATGGCAAAACAGATTCACGCTAAACGAGCGCGAGGTTAAGGCCTGCGTTTTCAGGATCGCGGCCCTGGCCTGCCCGACGCTGCTTGCGCCCACGCCAAGCGAACCAAGGCCGCCGGCATTGCTGACCGCCGCCGCCAGTTCCGGGGTGGAGACGCCCGCCATAGGCGCCTGTATGATGGGTTGGTCAATCGCTAGCAGTTGGGTAAGACTACGAAACATGGCGCTACCTCAGGAAATGAGACATTGAGTGCTTAACATCTTATTTGGAGATGTTAAGATCAAGATCATTGTCATATTGAGAATGAAAAATATGAACCACACCACACTGCAGATGTTCAAAATTGTCGCTGAAGAACAAAGCGTGACGAAAGCCGCCCAAAGACTTGGCCGCGTGCAGTCGAACATCACCACTCGCATTCAGCAGTTGGAAGAAGATCTTGGCGTCGCTTTGTTCGTGCGTGACAGCAAGAAAATGATCCTGTCGCCAGAGGGCGAGAGTTTTCTCTCCTACACCAAAAAAATACTTAGCCTGGCGGAAGAAGCGCGGCAGGCGCTGCATCCGGGAAAACCCGCAGGTGCGCTGAATATGGGTTCAATGGAAGCTACCGCTGTCAGCCGCCTGATGCCGGTCTTCCAGCAGTTCCACCGCCGGTACCCTGATGTCGAACTGGCCTTAACCACCCAGCCCACGCAGCAACTTCTGGAGCAGGTTCGACACGCTTCGCTGGACTGCGCGCTGGTGAGCCTGTTGCCGGATGCCGGGGGACACATTCAGTGCCCGGAAGATCTGGAGTATCTGGACGTATTCACGGAACGCCTGGTGTTGCTCGTGCCTGAAACCACCAGCAGCACTAAGCCTCTTCTTGCCGCTTTTCCTCGAGGGTGTTCTTACCGGGCACGGGCGGAAGCTTTGCTCAACGCTCAAACCCTTGTGGAGGTGCAGGACGTTAGCTCTTATCACTCGATGATCGCTTCTGTTGCCGCCGGACGGTACAGCGGCGTGTTGCCGGAAGGCGTCGCGGCGACCCTGATTCTGCCGGAGGGGACACAGCAACAGTTTGTGGCCAACGCCCTCACCCAGCTAGTCTGGCGCAAGGGCTATCGTTCTACCGCTCTTGAAGCGATGAAGCAGATTCTGGCCTCAGCCAGCAACCTCTGAACGTCCCGTCAGCACCAGCCCACCGGCCAGCAGCAATGCGCCGGTGGCGGTGGCTAATGACCCGTTAAAACTGCCCGTTATACCGTAAAGCTCCCCGGCAACCAGCGGCCCAATAATCTGCCCGATGCCGTAAATAGCGGTCATCGCCGCGATCATATTAAATCGCACCAAATGCGCCAGCCTCCTGGCTTCCGGTAAGGCTATCGTCACCGTGCCGGTGAAGTTAAAGCCCACCAGCACCGCACTTAGCAGGCAAGAAAACAGTGAGTGGCTAAAGGCCGGAAGTACGACGCCCGCGGCCTGAACCAGGAGATTGGCAGCAAAGGCGCGGCGATAACCATATTTTGAGACGATTTGATGCCAGACAAAACAGGACGGTATCGCGGCCAGGCCAAAGATAGCCCACAGCTGCACCGGATCCAGCGTACTGAGTGACCCGGAAAGAAAAAGCGGTAAATAGGTGGCCGTAATGATATACCCGAACCCCGCCAGGCCGTAGATAACCAGGAGTTTCCACGCCGCTTTAGCTCCCCGTGCTTCCGGCTGAGCCTGACTGGATGCCTGCCTTTGGTAGTCGATCAGGTAATCCGGCGGGCTAAGCAGCAGTTTAAACACCAGCGCAAACAATAGCAGCGCAGTGAGCCCACACAGCAGCCAGATTTGCTGGCTGGTATAGCCATAAGCTTTACCCAGCGCGATAAATTCGGCAGATAAAAAGATCCCCAGTCCAACCCCGGCATAAAGCACCGGCGCGCCGGTATGGTGTTTCATGTGCTGCAGTAGCCACAGTGAAGCCGCAATCAGCGACACCGCGCTTAGTAGCCCGGCAAAACCCCGAACCGCCACCACCGCCCACGGCGATTTCGTCCATGCCAATAGAAGCAGGCAGCCAATGGTTAGCCCGACGGAGGCCATATTTAACCGCCGCGCGTCGGCGGGCTTAGCTTTCGCCAGCAGTAAGGCACCAATGAGATAACCTGCGTAGTTAGCCGATGCGGCGAGATTGCCCTGATGCAGCGACAGTAGCCCTTCTTGCAGCATCACCGGCAGAATGCCGGTATAGGAAAAACGCCCGTAGCCCATACCTATCGCCAACACCATCGCACCCGCAAGCGCCAGCAGCAGCGCACGAATTTCTGGTCTGAAATGCATTGTCATGACTCTCATTGATTTAATCTCAAAATGTGAATGTTATTTTTATTTAAATCTTATATTGAGATTAATGTCGGTGAAAGTAACAAGCAAGCGGCTTCTCTGCCGCCGGACATTTCGCGGGGAAGATTAGAGATTACGCAAATCGGTTTCTATTCGGTGTATCCAGCCTTTGGCCGTCTGGGTTTGTGCCAGCAGCAGCGCAGACTGCAGCGCCATGCTGAACTCCAGGCCATATTCTGGTTGCCCGCCATAGCGAATTTGTGCCTGAACCCGCATCAGCTCGGGCAGGTTCCACAGTGACTGGTTGACGCCAAGCGCGGACAGCCGCTCCACGATCAGCGTCTCGGCTATCTCTGGCTGGCCTTTTTGCGCCAGCGCGGCGGCGAAATCAGACAGGAAAAGCGAATAAGCAGCATCGAAACCATTGTCCCTCAGCCGGGCAAGCATGGCGAGGATCTGCTGGGGAAGCACCGTTTCAGGCTGCTGGCGTAGCCTGCCCCAGAAAGTAAAGGCCGCCGCATAAAGCCGCCAGAAGCCCAGGCCGTGTTCCAGGGCGATGGCCTCAATCTGCGCGGCTACCTGCAGCACGCCAGCGATATCTCCGGTTAAGGCTGCCAGCGTACAGGTGCCTTCTGCGAGGGCGGCACACAGTGAACAGGCGTGATCCAACGCCCGGGCTTCTTCTACCGCCAGCTGCGCCGCTCTTCTGGCTTTTGCCACATCGCCAGTCACCCACAGCGCCCGCACCAGGAAAGCCCAGCCCGCCACGCGCTGATCCAGCCCAAAGCGGAAAGGCGCTCTCTGGCTGTCATCGTCCACTGTTCGGTCCAGCAAAGCCTGAATTTCGCTGAGCGCGGCCTGCTGCTCGCCGGAAAAATGCAGCGCGGTGCCTACCAGACGACGGGCGGTTAATAGCGCGCCGTAATCACCGGTTTGGGTCGCCAGTTCAGCCATTTTTTTGCCGTTCTCTGCGGCCAGCTCGTAACGACCACTGCGCAGGTGATACAACCACAGCCCGTACTCGGCCTGCAACTGCATTTCCACGTCGCTTAGCGCGCTGGCAAGCTCCCCGGTTCGCCGCCAGGCCTGGCCATTTTCTTCAATGGGCCCCTGCGCCCAGCCCAGCGCCGAGCCTAACGCCGCCTGCATCAGCATCTCTTCGCGCGGCGTGGCCTGGCCATTGTGCGGGTCGTTAATCGCGGCGGTAATCCGCTGGCGGCACTCGCCGTGCAGCGAAAGCTGGATCCAAAACGGTGTGGCGTTAGCGAGAATACTTCGTCCCAGCGGGGCATTTTGGCCTATGCCAAAACACCAGTCTGCCGCCGCCCGGAGATCGTCAATTAAATAGCCATACTGACGGCGCCACTGCAGACTGGACTCTTCGGCCCAGGCTTCTCTGGCTCGTACCATACTGTCGGCTACGAGTTGCGCATGGCGAAGAAAGAGCCGGGCGCTATTTTCGGCCAGCGTCCGGCGAGCGTACGTGCGCACAATGTTGAGATAGCGATACCTGGCCGGACGCGTGCCGGCCTGCAAAACCAGCAGGGATTTCGCCACCATGCTGGCCACCACGTCGCTGATCTCTTCCTGGTTTAACAATCCTTTCGCGGCGGCAAGGTCAAATTCACCGGGAAATACCGCCAGGGCATGAAACACTCGCTGTTCTTCAGCCGTGAGCAATCGGTAGCTCCAGTCCAGCGCCTCGGTAAGCGTTCTGTGCCTGGACGCTGTAAGCCCCGGCGTCTCGGGCAATGTCTCGCGCCCGCTCAGATCGGCCAGCACGACATCCGGGCCCAGGCTTGCAACGCGAGCAGCAACAATTTCCAGCGCCAGCGGCACGGCATCGAGTAACCGGCAAAGCCCCAGGATCGGCTGGATATTCTCTTCGCTCAGGCGGAACGCATAATCCACCGCCTGAATGCGCTGTACCAGAAACTCAACCGAGCTAAAACTTTGCGCCTCGCTGGCGGCCAGTTGCGCTGGGGGCAAAGTCAGCGGCCCGACGCGGTACACCTGCTCCCCTTCAAGCCCTAGCGGAGACTGACTGGTCAGCAAAATGCTCAGTAATTCGTTTCTCTGCAGCAGATGTTCAATTTCCCGGGCGCAGGCGGCCGATAGGTGTTCACAGTTATCAATCACCAGTAGCGCGGGGCGAGGTTGTAACTGCCCCGCTCCGCGAATACCGGCCAGCGCGGCGCGTAAAACAGGTACCGGATCTGACCCGGCATTCAGGCTGGACAAATCAGCAAAGAAAACACCATCGGGATAAAGGCTGGCCGACTCGCGCGCCACTTCCAGCAACAGCCGGGTTTTACCGATGCCTGCCGGGCCAGCCAGCGTACAAATAGTATGCTCGATCAGCAGTTTTCTGATGTCACCCAGCTCTTTTTCGCGCCCTATCAGCGGTGAACGGGGGCGAGGTAAAACCGCTGAAGGAGCGGCTACTGGCAGCGATGACGTGGCCGCCTGCAGTTTATTCACCGTGGCGGTAAAGCAATAACCACGGCCAAACACGGTGGTGATCAGATTCCGGTCAGGGCCAAAAATTTTGCGTAAGGCGGAGATTTGCGCCTGCAGGTTATTCTCTTCGACGATCTCTTTCGGCCAGACGGTGGCCAGCAGCGTCTCTTTGGTCACCACCTGCCCGGCTTCGCTGACCAGCAGTCTGAGCACCGCCATCGCCCGCTCTCCTGGCTCCAGCCGGACGCCGTCCCTTAGCAGCAGCCCCAGGTCGGGAAACAGCTGATAGCGGCCAAAGACCACCATATCGTCATCTCTTTCTAAAGGGGCTTGAGTCTGGTCGGCAGGCATAAGAACGGTCGCTTTTCAGGTGATTTCAGAAGTCTGAAATTCTAGGGCAAAGATTGCAAGCGGACAATCGTTCAGCATCAGGGCTCGTCATCCCCAGAGAGAAAAATCATGTCGGATAATCCGCTGAGCGTCACCCTGAACCGCCCGCCCGAGACGGAAAAAAATTCGCCTTTAACCTCCACTCTGCTGCTGATCATGGCGGTGGCCTGCGGGGTATTTGTCGCCAATGTCTACTACAACCAGCCGCTGCTGGAACTGCTTCAGCAGGCATTTCCGGGGCAGCTTGCGCTCGTCAGCCTTGCGCCGACGGCAACGCAGCTTGGATTTGCCTTTGGTTTGTTTTTGCTTGTGCCACTGGGCGACAAAATTAACCGCCGCACGCTGATCCTTTGCCAGTCCGCCGGGCTGGCGGTAGCGCTGGCGTGCCTCGCCTTAGCGCCTAATGTTGTCACGATTGTTATTGCCTCCGCTGCGGTGGGTGTGACGGGTTCCGTTGCCCAACAAATAGTGCCGTTCGCCGCCGAACTGGCTAAACCTGAACGCCGTGGGCAGGTCGTTGGCACGGTAATGAGTGGCGTGCTGTGCGGCATATTGCTTGGGCGAGCCGTGGGCGGTTTTAGCGGCGATCACTGGGGATGGCGGGCAACCTTCTGGCTCGGTGCTGTGGCAACCGCTTTCGGCTGGCTGATGCTGTTCTTTACCCTGCCGCACCACACGTCGGGCAATAAACAGAGCTACATGACCCTGATGCGTTCGTTGGTTTCTCTTTGGCGCGAAGAACCCCTGCTGCGTCGGGCGACCTGGATTCAGGCCGCGTTGTTTGGCTCGTTCATCGGCCTGTGGACTATTCTGGCCTTGCAGCTGCACGCCGCTTTTCATCTTGGTGCCGACATCGCCGGTCTGATGGGGATTGTGGGCGCAGTAGGCATCCTGATTGCGCCGCTTGCCGGGCGGATTGCCGACCGCCGCGGGCCGTATGCCGTTATCGGGCTTGGGGCGCTGGTCATGGTTATCTCTTTTGCGGTGCTGGGGCTGTGGACTTCGCTCACCGGGCTGGTGATTGGCATCATCCTGATGGATCTGGGCGAGCAGTCAGCGCTGATCTCTAACCAATATGTGATTTACGCCCTGAGGCCGGAAGCCCGCAGTCGTATCAATACGGTCTTTATGAGCGGCATGTTTATCGGCGGCGCGCTGGGATCCTGGGGCGCGAGCCTGATGTGGCGGCTGGGGGGCTGGGAGCTGGCTTCAATGCTCGGCGGTGGGCTTAGCCTTATCGGGCTCATCATTCATCTGATCGGACAACGCAAACGCGGTTAGTGCCACAGGCGGCGGCACGAAAATCGCCGCCGCCTGAAGCATGAGACGTTACTGAATCAGCACGCCCTGAACAAGATTGGCCTTCACTACGGTCACCTGAGGGATTTTCAGCGCTTCCATATAGCCCTGAACGAGCAGCAGGTTGCTGACGTCTGTGGCCCTGTAATCACCACGTAGCTCTGAGTCCCCTTTCCACACCTGGCTGGCGGAGGTTTTTTGCAGATCGGCGAGGGTGTAGACCTTTTCGTTAAGCTGCTTGCTGACGGAGAAATCATGCACCCCGCCGATGCCCACGACGGTACGTTTAGCCAGCGCCTGTTTCATCTCCGGGCTGACGTGAGTTGTGGCGTAGAAGCGAACAAACCGCAGCACGCCGTCGCGCAGGGAACCAATCGGATTTGGAGAGCTGACGTCATGCAAATCTTTGTTTTTCACTACGTCGATGATGTAGTTCTTCAGCGTGACGGAGGCCAGCTTGCCCTGGTAAATCTCCGGCTGCCATTTATCGTGTTTCTGCAGCCAGGTGGTCATTTGCATCGACCCGCCGCCAATGTCCCAGACCACCATCTGGTCGTCTGCCAGCGGCACGGGCATCGAGGCTTTGGCGGACAAGAAGCCCAGTTCGGCCTCTTGTTCCTGAGTAATAATTTTTAGATTCACCGGAGCTGCACGATTGAAGGCATCGATCGTCTGCTGGGCGTTAGACGCGCTGCGGAAAACAGCGGTTGCCACGCCGTTAAAGCGGGCAGGATGATAGCGAGAGGCCTCTGCAGCTAGCTCGCGCAGCGCCGCCTGCCCCTGCTGTTGAATAGCCGGGCTGAGCGTGTTGTCTGCAGATTTGGATAAATCTTCGTTAAAACCGATTGGACGCTGATCCTCGAACAGTACTTTGTTGATGCGTTGCTTACAGGTGTCCACTTTGGCGACCACCAGCTTGGTGGTGCCGGAGCCCATGTCGATCCCCGCCCGGGTCTCCTCACAGCCAGCGGCGTGGGCCGTAACGCTCACGCCGGGTAATGCCGCCGCCACCATCAGGAAAAAAAATTGCGTCGAAATATTTTTGTCATATTGAGTATCCAGTGTCGATCCATTAAAAAGCTATTGATAACGTAGCTTTAATATTCGGTAAAACACTTTTTAACAATACCTGCTGATTTTGTTAGAAAAAGTCACTGCATTGTTCAATGTGGGGGCTGGCAGGTATCAATGGCGTTAATGATAAAAGCAAGGGTAAGGACATAAAAATGAAGAAAAGTTTATTGTGTGGCGCTGTAGCGCTGGTACTGGTCAGCCTGACGGGTTGTGCCAATCAGCAACAGGCGGCCGATCAGAAGCTGGCCAGCCAGACGGTAATGGCGGTGGACTGGTTCCAGCAGTCCGGCGAATACCGCGCGTTGGCGTACCAGTCATTTAACAGTGCTCGTGCCGCGTGGGATCAATCCGCTAAACAGGGCAACGCTAAGCGTGCCGTTATTGTGGATCTGGATGAAACCATGCTCGACAACAGCGCCTACAGCGCGTGGCAGGCCAAAAACAACAAAGCGTTTGACGACAAAACCTGGTCCCAGTGGACTCAGGCTCGCCAGGCGCTGGCCGTCCCAGGCGCCGTGGATTTTGCTAACTACGTGAACAGCCACGGCGGCACGATGTTCTATGTGTCTAACCGCGACAGCAAAGACTATGACGCCACCGTTGCCAACATGAAAGCCCTGGGCTTTACCGGTGTGAGCGACAAAACTGTGCGCCTGAAAACCGACAGCTCCAACAAGCAGGCCCGTTTTGATGCGATCAAAGCCGAAGGCTATGACGTGGTAATGTACATCGGCGACAACCTGAACGACTTCGGTAAAGCGACTTACCACAAGGATCAGGCACAGCGTCAGCAGTTCGCCAGCGATAACCGCAACAAGTTTGGCACCCAGTTTATTGTGCTGCCGAACCCAATGTACGGCGACTGGGAAGGCGCTTTAGCGCCAAACTATTACAAGCTCAATACCGCCCAGCAGGCCGAAGCGCGTGAAAATGCGCTGCGTACCTGGTCCGGGAAATAAGCTGTCTTACCCCACCCGTGCGGTGGGGTTTTTTATGCCGCCACGCTGGCCTGAAGCTGCGCTCTAAGCCAGCGGTGGGCGGCATCATCGTCAAACCGGCGGTGCCAGGTGGCATACAGGCTGAAATGGCGGACATCAAACGGCAACGGGAATGAATCAAGCACTTCGTGATAGCGAGACAGAAAACGGGCCGGTAGCGTGCAGACCAGGTCGCTGTTCTGCAAAATCAGCGGCACCAGACTGTAAAACTGCACGGAAACGCCCACCCGGCGGGCCAGGCCCTGGTCAGCCAGCAAATCGTCAATAAATCCCCGAAACCCGCCTCCCTGGCCGGACACTAAAATGTGCTCAAGACTGGCATAACTTTCCAGCGTCAGCGGCTCATTTCCTCTCGGATGGCCTTTTCTCTGCGCCAGTTGGAACGCCTCATCGACCAGCGGCAGTTGCTGCGCACCCGGCACGGCATCCCGTGAGGTTAAAGCTATATCGATTTCACCCGTTTCTAACTGGCTCTGAAGCCGGTTCGTCTGCGGGGCAATAAACGCAAAGCGAATATGATGCCAGCCGGCGTCGCGGGTGAGTTTAATCAAGCGAGGGGCAATAATCGCGGCGGCATTGTCGTTTGCTCCCAGAGTAAACGTGCGGTGCGCGCGGGCGGGATCGAATTCCGGCTGCTGTGCCACCACTTCTTCAAGCGTTTGCAGCGCCCGGCGCAAAGGTTCACGCAGATGCGACCCCAATGGCGTCCGCACCATTCCTCTGCCCGACTGTGCGGGGATCAGGAGCTGATCCTCAAACAGATCCCGTAGCCTCGCCAGTTGAGCAGACAGTGCAGGTTGGCTGATATTCAACTTTTCCGCCGCGCGGGTGACGTTGCACTCCTCCAGCAGAGTATTCAATGAGGCAAGCAATGCAAGATTGTGACCGGAGAGATTCATGTAGCTTATACCTGGCATCCTGATTATCGATTTCACGGTACTGACTTATCTCATTAGCATCAACCGCAAGTTAAAACCTGATGAGGTTACCTGCCGTGTTGAAATTCCAGCTCCATGATATTTCCGTTACCCGCGTGGTTGAACAACGCGGACCAGGGTTTGCCCCTGATTTTCTTTACCCTGATTGGGATCCGGCTTTATTGGAGGAGCATCGTGGGCTGATGGTGCCCGAGTGCTTCGATGTGGTCTCCCGGCGTTTTATCGCCAGCATTCATAGCTGGGTGGTGCGCACCCGGCATCACACTATTCTGATTGATACCTGTGCAGGCAACCACAAAGAGCGCCCTTCACTGCCCCGCTTCCACCAGCTTGATTTGCCGTTTCTGAACCGGCTGTCGGAGGCTGGCGTGACGCCAGAGAGCGTGGATTACGTGATGTGCACTCATCTGCACGCCGATCACTGTGGCTGGAATACGCAGCTCATTGATGGCCGCTGGGAACCGACATTCCCCAACGCCCGCTACGTGTTTTCTCGCAAAGAATACGATTACTGGCTGACGCATCAGGATGATGAGGGGTTCAACGCCAACGTTTTCAACGACAGCGTCAGGCCGATTCTTGAGCGCAACCAGGCGCTTATTGTGGAAGGTACTACAGCCATTGCCGATGCGCTTCTTATTCACCCGACACCGGGGCACAGCCCAGGGCACATCACTTTTGAATTGCTGAATAACGGGCATCGCCAGCGGGGCGGACTTTTCTGCGGCGACATTATGCACCAGCCGCTACAGGTTTATCGGCCGGCCTGGAACAGTCGGTTTTGTGCTGACCAGCAGCAGGCTCGTGAGTCGCGCCGCTGGCTTCTTGAACATGCTGCCGAGCATCAGAGCACCCTTTTTACCGCCCATTTTGCCAGCACCTCAGCCGGGCACGTCACGCGCCGTGGGGACAACTTTGACTGGCATTTTATTCACCCGGAGAACGTGAAATGACACCTGAGATTCTACGTAACGACTTTTATATTCCCACTACAACGCCAGGCATTGAGCTTTATGTCCGTAACAAGAGACGTGGCGATCTCACCGCGATCCCTGGTGCCCGCACGGTACTGTTTGTCGCCGGATCGACCTACCCGGCGTCGACCTCGTTTGATTTAGCCCTGGACGGCACTTCGTGGATGGATAATCTGGCTCACGCGGGTTACAACGCCTGGCTGGTGGATGTGCGTGGCTATGGCCAGTCATCAAAACCTGCAGAAATGGCCGAGCCGCCGGAGCAAAATGCGCCCGTGGTGCGAACACCGGTGGCCGTTAGCGATGTGGCTTCAGCAGTGGACTTTATTCGACGGCAGACTGGGCATGCAGCGATCAATCTGATTGGCTGGTCCTGGGGAGCGGCGCTGATGGCAACCTACACTACCGCGCACAATGGCGCAGTGAATAAGCTGGTGCTGCTTGCTCCGCAGTGGATCCGCGATACCCCCAGCGCTTCAGATACCGGCGGAGAGCTTGGCGCCTATCGGGTGGTCAAACGCAGTTCGGCCAAAGACCGCTGGCTGAATGGTGTACCTGAAAGTGAGCGGGAAAGTGTGCTGCCGCAAGCCTGGTTTGACGCCTGGGCGGATGCGACGTTTGGGCCCACCGAAGATGCGGCCATCAAAGCCCCTAATGGCACGGTGCAGGATAGCCGCGAAATCTGGTCGGCAGGCCGGGCGCTGTATGATGCCGCGCAGATCCGTGTTCCGGTGCTTATCGTTCATGCCGACTGGGACAGAGACTGCCCGCTTGAGTTGTCAAAAACGCTATTTTCGCAGCTAACCCAGGCTCCTCATCGCCGTTGGGTTGAAATTGGTGAAGGGACGCATTCGGTCTTTATGGAGAAAAACCGCTGGCAGGTGTTTACCGCTGTCCAGCATTTCCTCGACGAGAAAGCCCCTGTTTAGACTGTAAGCCGGGGAAAACCCCGGCTTTTCATGTCTGCTACCTTAATCCACCGGAGACGAGCAGATGATCGCCGGTGATAAATGCGGCCGCTTCAGACGCAAGAAATACCGCCGCCGAAGCAACATCATTCGTATTCCCAAGCCGACGCAAAGGAGTCCGTGCCACGTATTGCTTGGTTAAATCGGATTCAGCCGTACCCTCGGGAAACGATTTCTCAGTAACAGTCAGTCCGGGTTTTAGCGTATTCACTCTGATGCCTTTTGGCCCTAATTCATTTGCCAGGACTCGGGTATAGGCGTCCAACGCGCCTTTCGTCGCGGCATAAACGGAAGCGCCAACGGGGGAAAACTCAGTGGCAGAAGAGCTGATGTTAATAATGCTGGCACCCGGCTGAAGGTGTTTCAATGCCGCAGAGGTTACCAGCATGGGCCCTAAAACATTAGTACGAAACTGTAGCTCATATTCCCGTGAGTCAAAATCCTCCACCGAGCTAAACAGTGCAAGCCCAGCGTTGTTAACAATGACATCCAGGCGATCATAGATATTGATCGCGGCCTCAACCAGCGCCTTTGCCTGTATTGCATCAGTAACGTCTGCCGCCACGGCCAAGGCACGACCGCCATTTTCCTTAATGGCGTCTACAACGGCTTGGGCCCCAGCCTGATTCGAACGATAGTTCACCACCACAAAGGCCCCCGCCTTGGCCAGGGCTTGTGCAATATCCGCCCCGATACCGCTCGAGGCGCCGGTCACCAGGGCGACTTTATCTTTTAGCGTAAATAACATTTTAAACCTTATACCTGAGTGAGCCCGCCATCGACGCACAGGTCAATGCCGGTAATATAGCTGGCGTCTTCAGATGCAAGAAACAGCACTGCAGAGGCCAATTCTTCTGGTCGGCCAAAGCGGCCCAAAGGAACGGCTGCCGTCATCATCTCCTTCCACGCTTGTGGGGCGGGATCGGTGAAAGGCGTTTCAACGGGGCCAGGGCTAATGGTATTGACCCGGATATTGCGGTCTTTGAGTTCCATTGCCCAGGTTCGGGTAAAGGAGCGAACTGCCGCTTTGCTTGCGCTGTATACGCTCATGCCAGGCAATGCTTTAAGATGAGCAATTGAGCTATTTAAAATAATAGAACCGCCATTGTTCATCAGCGGTACTGCTTTTTGTACGGCAAAAATCACATTTTTTACATTAGAGACAAAAGTGTCATGAAATAACTGTTCGCTAATATCGGGCAGGAACTGATTAATATGCCCCACGCCTGCACATACAAAGAGCACGTCAATATTTCTGCCGCTGTCATAGATACTCTTATACAACGTATCCAGATCGTATATTTTGGATAAATCACTCACGATGCCAGTAGCTTGTGGGCCGATAGCGCCCACAGCTGCTTTCAGTTTGCTCTCATCTCTTCCGGTAATGACAACGTCTGCACCTTCATGAGCAAAACATTTCGCCGTTGCCAGACCTATTCCGCTTGAACCGCCAATAATCAGTGCATATTTTCCCGATAGTTTTCCCATTGGACCCTCACGATATTGTTAATCAGGCAGTAGTCATGATTATTTTTTTGGTTAATAGTGACAATATGGAATAGATGAATAGCTAAAATTCCAAAATAGAATATTGATCGCGATAGGAGCGGTGTGCAGCATAGCCGTGGCTTATCAGGTTTATGACAAAGGCAACGGCAATGGATCATCTAAAAGGCATAAGGCTTTTTGTTCGAGTTGTAGAAAGCAAAAGTTTTGTTGGGGCCGGCAAAGCGGAAGGCGTCGCACAATCCACGGTGAGTAAAGAAGTCTCAGGGCTTGAAGCTCGTCTCAATACCCAGCTTATCCGTCGAAGTTCACGTGGGATAAGCGTCACTGAAGCCGGACAACAGTACTATGAATTTGCCAGCGGGATGTTGCACGACCTTGACGCAGTAGAACATCGGCTAAGTGTCGGAGAGACTTCTCCTCGCGGCCGGTTCCGCGTCGCGGTACCTTATGTTCTGTGCAGCCGTTTTATTATGCCAGCCTTGCCTGAGTTTCTGGCAAACAATCCTGGCATCACGCTGGATATTGAAGCTTCAGAGCGTTATGCAAGTCTCATTGAAGATGGATTTGATGTGGCAATCCGAATTGGTCACCTTGCTGATTCAGGCCTGATTGCCCGGCAGATAGGAAGCCTTGAACCTGTCGTGGTTGCTTCCCCTGAGTATTTGCAGCGGCATGGCACTCCACAAACGCTAGAAGATCTAACCCATCACAACAGCCTGCCTTTTTTATTTCAGGGCGTAATCAAACCGTGGCGTTTTCTTACCCCACAGGGTGAAATAAGCATAAGAGTGACCGGATCGCTTCGGGCCAACGATGCTGAGGCCATTCATAATGCGGTACGGCTTGGGCTGGGGATAGCTCAGGGGCCACGCTGGATGTTTGCCGAAGAGATAGCTGCAGGTCTTTTGGTTCCCGTACTGGAAGCATTTACGGCCGGTATGGTTCCCATTCACGCGGTAACCTCTGCACGCCGGCGTATCACGCCGGCAATTCACGTTTTCGTGGATTATCTTGCACATTGCATGCATCAACAGCGCCATTTGAAGATTCGTTGAGCCTCAAGGATGCCACAAATCTCTTGATCAACATTTAGTCCAGATATAGATTATTTGTCTAAATTCAACTGACCTTGAGAGGAAACATGGCCCCGGAGATTACGCTGCGCAATATCGAACTGGTTCCTGCCCCCGTGGGGCACTATTCCCACACCGCCACCGCAGGCGGTTTTGTGTTTATTTCCGGCCAGCTTCCCGTGGCGGCGGACGGCACGCCTCGCTGCGAAGCGCCCTTCGAAGAACAGGCTCAACTGGTGCTGCAGAATATTGAGTCCTGCCTGGCCTGCGCGGGCGTGACAAAACAGCATCTTGTTTCCGTGCGGGTGTACATCACGGACATCAATCTCTGGCCGCTGTTTAACACTATCTACGCAACGTGGATCGGCGAGCATCGCCCTTCCCGCGCGGTGGCTGGCGTGGCACAACTCCATTACGGCGCGGCACTCGAAATCGAAGCCGTGGCGCTCTCTGAATAAGACAACCGTTTAAAGGTGGCAAAATGAGTGAATTAGTTCTTCCTGTTTATGATGATGTTGTTGCGGCTGCTCAGCGTATTGAAGGTCATGCCAACCGCACTCCGGTCATGACGTCCCGTACCGTGAATGAAGAGTTTGGCGCCGAAGTCTTTTTCAAATGTGAAAACTACCAGCGAATGGGCGCGTTTAAGTTCCGCGGCGCGATGAACGCCCTCGCTCAGTTCACGCCGGAGCAGAGAGAAGCCGGCGTGGTAGCCTTCTCCTCCGGGAACCATGCCCAGGCGATTGCCCTTGCCGCAAGGCTGCTGGGGATCCCGGCCACCATCGTAATGCCGGAAGATGCCCCGGCGGCCAAAATTGCCGCCACCCGTGAATATGGCGGCAAAGTCATCCTCTATAACCGCTACACCGAAGACCGCCAGCAGATTGGCAAAGATCTGGCGGAAAAATATGGCCTGACGCTGATCCCGCCTTACGACCATCCGCACGTCATTGCCGGCCAGGGCACGGCGGCGAAAGAGCTGTTCGACGAAGTTGGCGAGCTGGACGCGCTGTTTGTTTGCCTGGGCGGCGGTGGCCTGATTTCCGGCTGTGCGCTGGCGGCGCGTCACCTCTCACCCCACTGCAAAGTATACGGCGTGGAGCCGGAAGCCGGGAACGATGCTCAGCAGTCATTCCGGCATCGGCAAATTGTGCGTATCGATACGCCAAAAACCATCGCCGATGGTGCGCAAACCACCTTCCTGGGCGACTACACCTTCCAGATGATTTGCCAGAACGTGGACGACATCTTCACCGCCACTGATGAAGAACTGATCGACTCGATGAAATTCTTTGCCGAACGGATGAAAATGGTGGTCGAGCCTACGGGCTGCCTTGGCTTTGCCGCCGCACGCGGAATGAAAGAGAGCCTGCGCGGGAAGCGAATCGGGATTATCATCAGCGGCGGTAACGTCGACATCAGCCGCTACGCTGAATACCTCGCCGGGCCACGTTAATCAGAAGGAGAAATAGAGTGTCAAAATCAGAAAACAGTGCCCTGCTCGACCAGCTCGAAACCATCGCCCAGGGGTTGAGTGAAACCTTCGCCCCTTTTTGTGAGGTGGTGGTACACGACCTGACGCAGCCCGATCACTCTATTCTCTCCATCCACAACAACCTGTCCGGCCGTGAGGTTGGCCAGGGCGCCACGGAAATGGGGCTGGCGCGCATTGCCTACCCTGATTTCCCGGCAGTGATCGCCAATTATGCCAACCAGTTTGCCGACGGACGCCCGGTAAAAAGCACCTCGATTGGGCTGAAAGATGACGCCGGAAACTATGTCGCCGCGCTTTGCCTCAACCTGGATATGACTTTGTTCAGAGGGATGCAAAGCGCCCTTGCCCGCTTCACCGATACCAGCCCTGGCCCGGTGGAAGAACATATTGAACCCGCAGGTTCCGAAGCGCTCAGGCTGAGGATCGATCGTTACGCGGCTGACATCGCGACGACGCCGCGCGCGCTGAAAACTTCAGAAAGAATTGAGCTGTTGCAGACGCTGAAAAAAGAAGGATTACTGGATATCCGTAAGTCGATGGAAACCGTGGCGCAGCATCTGGGCGTTTCCCGGGCATCGGTTTATTTATATGCAAAACAACAGCCGTCCGTAGATGACACGGCATAATTCAACCGCAGTAACTTTGCCAGGGCAGACAAATGGGTTCTTTGAAGTGGCTGATAGCGCCCGGTTCTTTACTTCGCATGTTCGCCGGGCTGCCGGTTGCGGCGCTTCTTCTCAGCATCAGCGGCTGTAGCTCCCTTGGTAATAACGCTTCATCATCCCTGAGGCTGGATCGCCAGCTCAACGAACAGATTGTGATGTTGCCCGTGCAGATAGAGGGCCGAACCGTTGAGCTGGAAACCACGCTGTATAAGCCCCCAGGTAATGGCCCTTTTCCCCTGCTGTTAATGAATCATGGTAAAAACCCAGGCAATTCGCGCACGCAGCCACGTTCCCGGCATCTTCAAATCGCTTCGGTATTTGTTCACCGGGGATTTGTGGTCGCGGTCCCGATGCGGGAAGGCTTTGCGGCCTCCGGCGGCCAGTACCCGAAAGACGGGTGCGATGTGCGCCGCCACGCGTTTGATGAAGCAGAGGGTGTGGCTGCCGCCCTCAATGAACTAGTCAAACTGCCCTACGTGGACCGCTCACGCATTGTGATTGCCGGGCAGTCGGACGGCGGACTGGTGACCATGGCGCTGAGCACGCATCCACTCCCCGGCGTGCTGGGCGTGATTAATTTCTCGGGTGGTCTGCGTCAGCCAAAATGTGAAGGCTGGCAGCAAAATCTGGTACGCACCTATGGCGCGATAGGCAAACAGGCGCGCTACCCGTCGCTTTGGTTCTACGGCGATAACGACCAGCTTTGGCCACAGCCGATGCCGCAGCAAATGTTCAGCGCCTACACCCGCCAGGCCACCGGGGCCGCAAGTCGCGCCCGAATGGTTGATATCGGCACCTTCGGTCAAAACTCCCATGACTTTGCCGACAACAAAGCAGGCGTCAGACTTTGGTACCCGCAGGTCAAAACCTTTGTTCAGTCGCTAGGAGTGCCGTTCGAACCCGTCTCGAAATAGCTAAGTAGCCGGGCCATTTTACTCTGAGGCGAGGTATGCCCGGCGATGCTGTTGTCAAACCAGCTGCCATCCGCCTCAGGGTGTGGCCCGGTCAGCACCACTTTCCCTTTACCATACCGGTAAGTGGCGATAGCCACATCGCCGTTGCTGTACCTGGCCACGGGCGTAAAGCCGCTGCTTTTCGTGCCGTGATTAAAATAAGGGCCATCCTGATAGTAAAAAGGTTCTTTTTTATTCCCCCAGCGAACATTCAGCGTGTAGTCACCTTCATCCGCCACGCCGGATCCAGGCCGCCCGACCTCAGACTCAAGGGGCTTGTCGATAAGCCCTATCCAGTCTTTGTCCGCCAGGTAAGCCCCCATGCACAGGCCAAGATAACCTTTCCCGCGTCTCACAAACTCTCTGATGGCCCGCGCGCCGTCATCGCCAATGGCATCATACGCGGCCGGAATATCCTGCCCGCCACCGGGCTGCACGTAGAGATCAAATTGACTCAAGTTCTGGCCGGTCAGCTTGAGCTTTTCCTTTTCACCGATGTAGGAAATAACAATGTTTTGCCCGGTGTTTTGCAGGGATTTTGCCACCATTTCAGAGCAACCTTCGCAGCCCGCGGCACCCCGGTATATGGCGATGTTTAAGGGGCCGCTGTTGGCTGCATGCGTAGCGAATGGAGATAATAAAAAAGCACAGAGCGCTATGCGTGATACGTTCAGACCTTGTCGTACGTTCATCCGGGCATCCTGTCTGAGAAGCACTTTAGGGGGAGTCAGTATGGATGCCGCAGCCTTTTAAAAACCAGTTAAATCGCGGTGTGGTTTAACCTGCGTTCAGCCAGGAAACCGCGCGCTGTAAATCTCCTTCAGCCAGTCGATAAACACCCGTACGCGCGGCGAAAGCTGTCTGTTTTGGGTGTACACCGCAGAAACGGCGATGGCCGGGCTTTGCCAGTCAGCCATGACTTCTACCAGCCGACCTTCAGCCAGCGCCTGTTCGACGTGGTAACGCGGAAGCTGAACCAGGCCGCAGCCACGCAGCGCACAGATGACATAGTTCTCCGCTTCGTTAACCGTCACCCAGCCTTTGGGTGAGAAAGCCCGGCGCTCGTTATCGATAATAAATTCAAGAGGGTAATTCACGCCGCCCGTTGTCGAGAAAAAGTTAACGCACTGATGATGTTCGAGATCGTCCGGGTGCACGGGCACGCCAAATGCCGCCAGGTAGTCCGGGCTGGCGCACACAATTTGCGGCAGATCAGCCAGGTGACGGGCAACCAGCGAAGAGTCCTGTAACTTACCGGCACGTACCACGCAATCTATCCCCTCGCGCACCAAATCAACCAGCCTGTCGCCGCTACTGATAATCAGCTCAATGTCGGGATAGCGGCGGTGAAACTCATCCAACTGCGGAAGGACGATGTGCGATGCGTGCGTCCCCTGCAGATCGATGCGTAAGATCCCTCTAGGTCTGGCAACAACCGGGCGCAGCGCGGCTTCAGCGTCATTCAACTCCGCAAGAATGTACACACAGCGCTGGTAATACGCTTTGCCATCCTGGGAGGCTCGCACATGCCGGGTGGTGCGCTCCAGCAAGCGGCAGCCAAGCTGGCTCTCCAGCTCTTTAATGGCATTGCTTGCCGTGGCTCTCGGGATGCCAAGCTGGTCGGCAGCCTGGCTGAAGCTGCCCAGCTCAACAATGCGGGTGAACAGCTGCAGCGTGTCAAATTTGTCCATCTATTATTAACCATAACGGAATTATCTAATCAAATTAGCACCATTTATCCCGAATACAAAAACATTAACAATGCACCCACGCCCACTCGGGGCGATTCATTCACAGTATCTGGAGAACAACATGACAACTGCAAAGAAAACTGCCCTGGTGACCGGCGCTTCCCGTGGGATTGGCCGGGCAATTGCCGAAAGGCTGGCCCGCGACGGCTTCACCGTCGTCGTCAACTACGCCGGGAATAAAGCCAGCGCCGATGAAACGGTCCAGGCCATTAAAAACAACGGCGGGCACGCCGTGGCGATTCAGGCGGATGTGTCCTCTGAAAACGATGTCACCCGCTTGTTTGCCGAAGCAAAAGCCATTCACAACCAGCTGGACGTGGTGGTGCACAGCGCGGGCGTAATGCCAATGGTGAAAATCACTCCGGCTGGCCTCGCGGAATTCGACAAAATCATCAGCACAAACCTGCGCGGGGCATTTATGGTGCTGGCGAACGCCGCTGAGTCGCTGCAGGAAGGCGGCCGCATTATCGCCCTTTCAACCAGCGTTATTGCCAAATCATTCCCGGCTTACGGCCCTTACATCGCCTCCAAAGCCGGGGTTGAAGGCCTGGTGCACGTCCTCGCCAACGAACTGCGTGGCCGCAATATCACCGTCAACGCCGTTGCGCCTGGGCCAACCGGCACCGACCTTTTCCTGAACGGTAAAACCGAAGAACAAATTCAAACCATCGCCAACCTCGCCCCGCTCGGACGCATCGGCAAGCCAGATGAAATCGCCAGCATTGTGGCCACGCTGGCTGGCCCGGACGGCAGCTGGGTGAACTCTCAGGTGATCCGCGTTAACGGTGGCTTTGCCTAAGATTCTCGACGAACAGGAGAAAACCATGCAGCAAATTATTCTGATAACCGGCGCATCCAGCGGCTTTGGTGCGTTATCCGCGCGCGCCCTCGCCCATGCCGGACACATCGTTTACGCCAGTATGCGGGACATCGCGGGCCGTAACGCACCTCAGGTTGACAGCCTGAAGGATTATGCGTGGCATCACAGCGTTGATCTTCGGGCTATCGAACTGGACGTGCAGTCCGAGGCTTCGGCGGAGGCGGCAGTTGCACAAATTATCGCGGAGCAAGGCCGGCTGGACATCGTGGTGCACAATGCCGGACACATGTCCTACGGGCCCGCCGAGGCGTTTCTGCCGGAACAGTTCAGCCAGCTGTTCGATATTAACGTCCTGGGGACTCAGCGGGTTAATCGGGCGGCGCTGCCTTACCTGCGCGAGCAAAGAAAAGGCTTAGTGTTGTGGGTCTGCAGCAGCAGTACGCGGGGTGGCACCCCGCCTTATCTGGCACCTTATTTTGCCGCCAAAGCTGCGATGGACGCCGTGGCCGTCAGCTATGCCGCCGAGCTTAGCCGCTGGGGAATTGAAAGCTCGATTTTGGTGCCGGGTGCTTTTACCAAAGGCACCAACCATTTCCTGCATTCAGGCAAGCCCGCGGACAGCGAGCGTGAGCTGGCATACACCCAAACTGGCCCGACGGCCGGGCTGGAAGATGAAGCGCTGAAAGGCCTGGCGGCCTGTGAGCCAGAGGATGCCGATGTTGCCGACGTGGCGGCGGCGCTGGTGGATATTGTGAATGCGCCGTATGGCAAACGCCCGTTCCGCGTGCACGTTGATCCTTCTGACGACGGTGCAGAAGTCGTAAACGCCGTCGCTGACCGTATCCGCAAAGAGTTTTTGCAGCGCATTGGTTTAGGCGACCTGTTAACTCCCCGGCAGTAAATCCCCCGCTTGCGGCTTATCTCGCCAGGGTTAAGCCGCAGGCCATTTCCTGGAGTCTTTTATGCGCACGCTGTTATTTTTGCTGAGCGGCTTTCTGCTTGCCAGCGGCTGTTACCTGCTTATCCGGCTGTTTACCCCGGACTATCCGCCAGCCCAGGCGGTAATCGCCCGAGGCTTTGCGGTGCTGTGGTGCCTGGTTGCGGCGGCAAATATGCTGATCGGGGTGATTAAAGTCGGCTACGGCTGGGGCGAAGAACTGGCCATTTTTGCAGCGATCTTCGCCCTGCCGGTTGTGTCGTTCTTGTGGATTGTTGAGCGCTAAGTGGGGGGAAACTCGTTCAAGTATCAATGCAAAAAAGTTCGCTTTTGGCACTAAGTGGTCAGGCCCGAGGAACATGACGTCTGCCAAACAGCGAGGAGCGGACACTATTACCAGCTTCAGCTATTGTGGTTTACGAAGTTGCGCTTACGGTGTTTCCCGGTTAAAGCTAGCAGAAACATCGTTATTTTTCTTATCGCATAATATTTATATGGGGAATAATTTAGGGTAAAGGAGGAATCAATGTCACATTCATCATCAAGAAGAAAAGTTCTAGCCGTAGAAGACCTTCTTGCTCATAGAGCGTCACACGCACGGAGTTGCGCTAACCATGTTGCGAATAGATTGGGCATAACCCGCAGCGAGCTATTGAAGAAGGTTGAGAAAGATACAGGAGCGAGTTTGGCATCGCCGCTTACAGAAGATGAGTTAATGAAAGCGTTTAATTACATGGAAAACCTTTAGGCACGGCTGCTTTGAGTGGTGAGCGGAGGTTTGTCATCGCTCTCATTGCTGATGACGACCGCACCTGCGGTAAAATAGAAAGTTTTGTCACTCAATCTATCCAGGGTACAGGTTCACCAATGTAAGTGTGTGTGCAGCAACGACAAGTCACCTTCACATCCTTTCTCGTAATCGAAGGGTTTACCTGTTGCAGAACTCCATTCTCATCAACAAACAGACCCGGATAAAAACTGCTTTCGCCAATGCAGACTAAATCCCTTCGCTGGCGCTCATGTAGCGCGACCAACCAGAATACAGGTTCAGTGGTATCAAGACGTCCACATACCTCGCTGAATATGTCATTCCATGGTTTGCCAATCTGTTTGATCAGAAAATAAAACAATGGTGTGTAGTCTCGACCACGCTTCTGTCTGCCATGCATTGTTTCGCGCTTTGCCAGTAGCTCATCTCCGACTTTTTTACGATTACGTTCCCAGCGATACTCAGCACCTGGATTATTAGAACGATGCCGCGTAGTCGTGTTGACGCTGCGATAAAGTTTACGGTGAGTACGCATAGCTCGATCTCGGCATCCATTATTCTGTAAGTCAGTAACCCCTGTCGGATCTAGATTCAATAGCTTATGACTGCATAAAAAACGGTCATATTTAAAGGCAGTCTCATTCTGCTGAAATGCCTTTCCACTGGCAACTACCAAAAAGTCCACTTCTAGCATGAAGCGAACAAGTGATCAGAGCTGAAGGTCCGCTGCGAGCGAGGAGCGGAAGTTATGTATTTTTTTGTTGTTCGTAATCCTGCAGATATTTATCTAACGGATAAGCAGTTCCAAATGAGTAAATTTCTCCATTATCTTTATCAATTATGAACGGTGCATTACCTGCCAACTGGGCAGAAAATTCACCCGTTTCCAGATATTCTCTCGATTGATAACAAAAGAACCAGCCTTCTGAGAATCGGCCATGAAGAGTAATAACGACTGGGATGTCATAGTCCTTAAGGTAATCCAAAGCCATGTCCATCGCATTTTGATAAGTAATCATTTTTCCCTCCTCAGTCGAGAACGTCATTTGAACTGGCTAATTTGAGCTGCTCCTAACAAACTAACATAGCACGATGTAAGCAAGTTCCGCTTCTGGCACGGAGCGGATACGCCTATGACAAAGGGGCTGCTCTGAGCGAGGATCGAAAGTTCGGAATGCACACGTACTTCGATGCGTGTTAAGCAATGGGGAGCAGGTCATTCGAGCTGTGAATTCAACGGGTCTGTTCAACTCTCTTTGTTCTCAGGAACTATGAGAAATCCCAATTAAGAACGAGAGCGCTACAGTGTTTACACGAGAATTTATAAAGCCCCTGATCTCCTCCAGGTTGATACCCGCTCATGAAGGTATCCCAGTCACTCCGGCTTTGGTCGTATCTTACCATCCAGATTTGGATAGTTTTTTCATCTGCTTCGATTATATCCTGAGCGGTAGCATCGCCATGAAATTCACAAGCATCATTACAATGCGTGGCCCACTCCTGATCTTGCCAGGTAAAAATGCCCGGAGTGCGGTACGAAATTTCACCCGACACGTTAACATCGACATATTCAGGATCTATTTCATTAAAAAAATCTACTAAGCCGGATTTAACAGCCTCGCCAGTTTTAATGCAATCTTGGCACAGCATGGCATCATTATCCGCAGAGGAATATTGGGGTCCGATATATTTAACCTTGCTAATTTTTTTACAGCAATCACAAGTAAATGACTCATCGACAAATACTGTCGATAAGTAGTTGTCGCTCATGTAATTAAATCGGGACATATATCATCCTTAATTTACCAACACACTTTTTAACACAATAACACAGGTAAAGGGTTAAACCCACGATCACAAAGGCGTCGCCAAAGCCTCCCAGATGGCTGCTATAAGGAAGTCGATTACGCAGCTTTCCTGGACGCACCCGCCTATTCAAAATGACTGTTTTCTGAAGAGGATAAGCAAACCCAACGATTCACTTTTAGACAGTTATAGTAAATGAACATTCGCTCCTGCACAAAGCGAGCTAAGTTGTGGGCTAACGTCTGCTCTGAGTGAGGAGCGGAAGTTCGCATTTGTCATAACCGCAGGGATGCAGGACTAACATTGACATGTAATAATCAACCGGGAGCAGGTCACCTTTACCCGGCAGTGACTACTGTGGGTTTGTGTTTTGCTTTGAGGTGAAAAAGGTCAGGGCGAATGCGCTCAGGAGGTGGTCAAACACTACGCCGAATGCGGTTGAGCCGAAGGCAATCGAAAGCTGAATCATTGTGCCCTATAATCAAAAGCAGCGTATCTTGCAGGAATTAAAGGCAATGAAGTTTAAAAAAATGACAGAAGAACAAATACAGCTTGATGTCGAAAAAATAAATGGGTTTCTGTCAGCAATAGAAATATTGAATGTCGCAGATAATATTGGCGTTGAATACACATTTGTTCGTTTGCCATCGGAGCGGACATTGCTTAAATCTGTTGAGAGAAATATTACTGAAGCATATCCGGATACGATTGTTGCGAACTGGCATATTAGCCTGGAGCAGGTTAGCGAAAAACAACTTGCCGATAATATCAACATGTGGTTTTTCCACTTCGGAAATGCAGCGATTTTGAACGATAAATTATCTGCTCTGCGTTCAGGATTTATGGATATGCTGAAACAGGTTATTTATGCACCTAATATCTATCGAGTCACCATGTCTCCGCCAGTATGGTATGCAATAAACTGGGATATATTTGCTTTCGACACGAAGAGTGGTTTTTTCATGCTGGAGTTTAACTTCGATGCGTGATGACCGGGAATCGCCATTCCGGCATCCTGATTGCAAGTCTTCTGCTTAACGGAACCATTACGTGAGAGTCGAGGCTTTGCATTGACTATGTTAGCGCCAGGCGTGCAGCTCACATGGATTAAGGTTCGCTCTGAGCGAGGAGCGGACCTTCTTGTACAAAGCGTAGCGTCGGATTACAGTAAGATTATTGATTGATAAGTTAGTCGAATCAGAACAGTAACCAATGAAACAAAAGCTTCGCAAACGTAACCAAGACTGGATATCAAGACAATTACAACGTGCGAAAAAAGAGGAAATGCCGTTGAGCTTCTTTATGAGCTTTCCCTCAATACGCGCAGCTGCATGTAATGGTGAACGCCTTAAACGACGTGGTCGTCTCAAGCCGGACTGGAATCGCGCATTGTTTCATCAGGGTTGGGGAGAAGTGCCAATTGTAGGGCCACAAGGCTTAGTATATTGGTTTGAGGGGTTTGATAAGGAACAATTACCAGGAGAAATGATGTCGCTGTGGGAAGATGCCTAACTGTATTGACTTTGATTTAATAGCTTTCAGTGTAACGCTTCATCCACAAAACAGACAGCGAGGAGTAGAGGCCAATTCTACGCAAAGACTAAAGTATTCCTGTTAGCCATTAAACGATTTTATTCAGTTAAAGATAATCTACATAGCTGACCGAATCTGCATACCCCAAAATCCTATAACCGGTTGATGTCTCCATTCCAGGGAGATGAATAGCACGAAGAATAGTACCTACTGTGGCATGCTGTTCAACTGAATTCGTCAAAATATCAAGATACTGGATATCCAAATAACCGCCTTCACTGAAATGGTAAAACCACTCGCCATCAACTGCGGATTCATTGCCATTGAGAAAAGTGATTTTCCATAAGGGAGAAGATTCCATGCTAACCATTGCCACACGGATCTGATCCCATTTTGTATTATTCATGCAGCTATAAAGCATTCTAACCTCCAGGATATTCTCCCGACAGATTAACACACTACATGGATAACAACGTCCGCTCCTGGCGCAGAGCTGACAGTATTGCTGTGATAAATCCGCAATAGGCGAAGAGCAGACATTCCATAACTTACATTAATCAACCTGACGAGCGTTCCATTCGTTGCGCGTGATTTCCCAGAGTTCGGAATCCAGCAGGCCGCTGACATACTCTTTCTTTTCAGTTCTGATAAGCCGCATGCCGCTACTGTCTGAAATACGTCTGGAACGGCTATTGAGAGCCGCTTTCGGCGCACGCAATACTGTCTTATTTAATGTATTAAACCAGTAATCCGTCGCGACATTACAGGCCTCACGCATAAAACCCTGCCCCTGATATTCCGGCGCTAACCAAAATCCACGGTTATTATCCTCAACGTCATAAAGGCAGATTAAACCCATAATTTCGCCTGGGGTCTGACGGTGTCTGATAGTCCAGAACCAGGCAATCCCTTTTTCCATATCAGGCAGGGCAACGTTATTGACGTAATTTTCAGCCCCGTTATCCGGATAGGGCCATGGTACTGAGGAGACCATATAGCGAACGATCTCCCAACGTGGATAAAGCACCTGAATCTGTGAGGCATCTTCAGCGGCTAATGGCTTTAACAGCAAGCGTTCTGTATGGAGCTCTGGTATTTGCATATGCACTTTCCTTTCCGATGAAATATCTATTTCCGTTTTGGCTGATTTACCTTAGAAACTCAACCCACCAGCCCGCTAACAAAATCCAGCAACGCCCGGGTTTTTGCCGGCACATGATGCCGGGACGGATAATACGCATAGAGCGGGAAACGGTGATCTGACCATTCGGGAAACAGCGGTACCAGCCGCCCGGAAGCAACATATTCCTCGCTGCCTAGTTCAAAGATCTGAGCTACGCCCAGGCCCGCAAGACAGGTACTGAACGCCGTTTCCGCATCGTTGACCGTTAACATGCCTCTGGGCTGGATCATCACTTTCTTTTTACCCTGGTGAAACTCCCAGGCAAACGGTTTTCCCGTCAGCGGTTCCCGAAACAATATGCAGCGGTGTGGTGCCTGCTCCAGTTCTTGGGGCGTTTGAGGATAACCAAAGCGGCGTAAATACTCTGGAGAGGCCATATCAAAAACACGGGTGTCGAACAGCTTTCTGGCTATCATCGACGAGGACTGAGGGTGGCCAAAACGCAGAGCCAGGTCGAAGCCGTCAGAAATAAGATCGCCCAGTTCATCCCGGCTGCGCAGCTCGATTTCAAGCTCAGGATGTTTATCCATAAACGCGCCGAGGCGTGGCCCTAAAACCTGGCTGGCAAACAATGGGTCAACATTCACTCTCAGCTTCCCGCGAAGGGTTTGCCCGTCCCCTGCCGCGCCGCCGGTGACTTCAGCCAGTGCGCCAATCAGCGGCATGACCTGCTCGTAGAACTCCCGCCCCTCGTCGGTCAGCCGCACAGAACGCGTGGTTCGGTCAAAAACGCGAATGCCGAGCCGTTTTTCAAGGCGAGCAATGGCCCGGCTGACGCCGGACTGCGACATATCGAGCATTTCGGCGGCTGCGCCAAAGCTCAGGGTATCCACCACCGCGGCCATCACATCCACGCCTTCCAGCAATTGCGAACTTAAGGCTCTCATTGTTGATTCTCAGTCATAAGTGATATGCCTTTCATGCTATCGCATTCTGCTCTGCGCGACGCCACAATTTGCTCGTCATCTCGACCTGTTCACATTTTCAGGATGGTTTTATGCATTCAAGCAGTACAAATATCGCTGCGCCGCAGGGCGTACATGTGTCCCGGGCCCGCAGCATCGCCGCGGTGCTGCGCTGAGCCTGGGCTGTTTCACTTTTGTCAGTACCGAACTGATGCCGGTAGGTGTGCTTCCGGGCATGGCCGCCGGGCTAAACGTATCACTTGGCGTGGCTGGTTATCTGGTCACTATTTTTGCTTTTATGGTGGCGCTCACCGCCGCCCCGTTGACCGGCCTGCTGGGGCACATCAACCGCAAAGCGTTAATGTCTGGCCTGCTCGCCGCCTGTTTTGCAGGCAACCTGATTACCTGGCTGGCGTCTGACTATTTTGTTGTCTTTGTGGGGCGCATTCTGGTCGCCGCCGCTATCGGGGTGTTCTGGTCTACGGCGGTGGTGACCGCTGTACACCTGGTGGCGTCACGTAACGCGGTGCGGGCAACGTCCGTCGTGTTTGGCGGCGTTTCTCTGGCCACGGTACTCGGCGTGCCTGCGGGTACTATGCTGGGCGATTTTTACGGCTGGCGGGCGGTGTTTGCTGCGCTTTGCCTCCTTTGCCTGGCTGTATTCACGCTTATTGTCTGGTCCGTTCCGTCCGTAAGGATTGCCAGATCTGCTAAGCGCGGGCCGGGCTGCTGGCGGTGATTGTTACCCGTGAAAGCAATGCCCGTGGTGGCTGATGGTTTTTTACAGCGCCTGGCCAATCATGATTTTGTGGCCTTCTGGCGTAGCAACGAGAAATTCGCGCATCCTGTGTGGACGGCTGGCAGGCGGCTGTAAAATGATGGCGCCGCGCTGTACAAACTCGGCGTAGAGCGCATCCACGTCATCAACATGCAGATAGCCGAAATAACTGTGATCCCCAAGGGAAGCTGGGGCCAGCGCCTGCGGGCAATGGCCCAGCATTACCTTCACTGCCCCGCGCACCGCTAATTGCCAGCCGTTTGTACCAGGCCATTCAATGGTAAAGCCTAACGTATCGCGAAAATAACACGCCGTGTCATCAAGGTTATTTACCGCCAGCACGAAGGCAAAAGGCGTAATATTATTAGGCATTTACAATCTCTTTCAGGCTGAGAAAAATCAGTGTAGATCCCCTCATCATGAACCGCAAGAACCCCCCGTTTGTCATTTTTTTGTCATTTCCACGTCAGCACTTTGTTGGCGCCCGAGAGCTAAATTGGCCCTGACCCCCTTTGTTGAACCTGAGGATAGACCATGAAATTACGCCATCTCTCTGCGCTTGCCACCCTTGTGCTGGCCGCTTTTGGCACCACGGCCGCCCATGCCGACACCACCCCTGCACCACAGGAAGCTAAAAACATCGTGCTGGTGCACGGCCTGTTTGCCGATGGCTCAAGCTGGGGCAAAGTTATTCCCCTGTTGCAAGCTAAAGGCCTACACGTCACGGCGGTACAGAACCCGACAACGTCATTAGATAACGATGTTGCCGCGGTAAAACGCGCGCTGGCGCAACAAAACGGCCCGGTGATTCTGGTGGCGCACTCCTACGGCGGGATGGTGATCAGCCAGGCGGGCGATGAGCCGGAAGTCAAAGGCCTGGTGTATATCGCCGCCCGTGCCCCGGAAGCGGGTGAAGACTACCCCGCACTGACCAAAAAATACCCGGCGGCACCGGCTTCCGCTGGCCTGAAATGGAATGACGATGGCTACGGCGCGCTGAGCGAGTCGGCATTTATCCACGATTTCGCCGGCGATCTGCCGGAAAGCGAAGCCAAAGCCTATTACGCCGTGCAGCAGCCGATCGGCAAAGCCATTACTATGGCGAAAACCACGGTTGCCGCCTGGCATGACAAACCGACCTGGTACGCGGTATCGACCGAAGACCGCACGATCAACCCGGATCTGGAACGGTTTATGGCGAAGCGTATGCACGCGCAAACCATCGAGCTTAAATCCAGCCACGTTTCGCTGATTTCCCAGCCTGAAGCGGTGGCTAATCTGATCCTGAAAGCGGCGCACGTGCCTGGCTACTGAGGTTCACGCATCTTATAATGACGAGACTGGGGCGGTCTCCACGCCCTTTTCTCTCTTTCTGACAGGACCCGCCGCTTGAAAATCCTCATTATCGAAGACGAAGCGAAAACCGCCGCCTACCTGGTGAGCGGGCTGAACGAAGCGGGCTATACCGCAGACTGGGCGGCCAACGGCATTGACGGCCTGCACCTGGCGCGGGAAGAAAGTTATGACCTGATCCTGCTGGACGTCATGCTGCCGGAAATGAACGGCTGGACGGTGATGGAGCGTTTACGCGCCCACAGCCAGACGCCGGTGCTGTTTCTGAGCGCGCGCGGTACGCTGGAAGACCGCTTACGCGGGCTTGGGCTGGGTGCCGACGAATACCTCGTCAAGCCTTTCTCCTTTGCCGAACTGCTGGCAAGGATCCGCATTATTCTACGCCGCGGCCAGCCGCAGGCCGAAACCGAAGAAGTGCTGACGATGGCCGATCTGCTGGTGGACGTCGCCAAGTTTCGCTGCGAGCGCGAAGGCAAGCGCATCACGCTAACCAACAAAGAGTTCAAGCTGCTGGTGTGTTTTCTCCAGCACCCGGGGCAAGTCCTGTCGAGGACGTTTCTGGCTTCACGCGTGTGGGACATGAATTTCGACAGCGACACTAACGTGGTGGATGTCGCGGTGCGCAGGCTGCGGCAAAAAGTGGATGACCCCTTCCCGGTGCGGCTGATCCATACCGTGCATGGCGTGGGCTACCGCTGCGAGCCTGAGTCATGAAGCGTACCTCGCTAACTTTCCGCCTTGCCGTGTTGCTGGCCGCCTTCTCCTTTGTGGCGTTTACCGTCATGGGCAGCGCGCTCTATTACGCCCTGCGCCAGCAGCTTTCTATACGCGATGATGCCGCGCTGGTTTCTCGCGTGGACCAGATCAGCACGCTGCTGCGGGACCTGGACGCCCGGCAGCTGATCCGCGAGAAACCCCATTTGTTTGCCAATATGCTGGGCAATACGGAATCCCTGCTTGTCATTCGCTATGTCGGCGGCGCTACCTTGCTGGAAGTTAACCCCATGCAGCGCGCTATTCCCGCCGTGACGCCGGTTGCCGCCAACCAGCGGCTAACGCTTGAGGCCGTGCATCACGCCAATAACGCGGACGGCACGCCAATGGTTTATATGGCCGCTATTAGCCCTTCGGCCAATAATTTACCGCCGCTGGAGATCGTTTCGGCGCGGGTGCTGAGCGACAGAACCCACATTCTTGATGAATACCGCACCAAGATTATTCTCTTTGCCTCCATGATGGCGGCCATCTCGGTCGTGCTGGCGGTGATCTTTGCCCGGCGTGGCATTTCACCTTTACGTCGTCTGGCCGACCGCACGGCTACGATTGGCACCAAAACGCTGTCATCAAGGCTGGATAAGCTGGATGTGCCAACTGAGCTTGATGCGCTAATTGATCAAATCAACGCGATGCTTGAACGCCTGGAGCGCGGGTTCCAGCAGTTAAAACAGGTCAGCGCCGATATGGCCCACGACCTGCGCACGCCGATCACCACCCTGCTTGGCCAGACGGAAGTTGGCCTGGGGGCTGCGCGGGACAACGCCTATTACCAGCGCCTGCTGGGCTCGAACTTTGAAGAGCTGCAGCGCATGTCGCGAATGATAGACAATATGCTGTTTCTGGCGCAGGCGGAGCAGCCTGACCAGGAGATCCAGCGGTGCGATATTGACGTTGCCGAAGAGATTAATCGCCTCGGTGAGTATTTCGAGGACCTGGCGGCTGACCGTGAAGTGACGATTCAGACTTGTGCCAGCGGCACGGTCAATGCAGATGGGCTTTTGCTGCGCCGCGCGCTGGCGAACTTGCTGTCTAACGCAGTGCGCTATGCCGAGCCTGGCAGTGAGATTGAGATTACTGCCAGATCTGAAGATGACGGTATGTCCATCATCGTGGTGAACCGTGGCGAGACTATTCCTCCGGCGCACCAGGAAAGGCTTTTCGACCGGTTCTACCGGGCGGACCCTTCCCGCAACGACTCGGCGCACTCCAGCGGGCTTGGGTTATCCATCGTGCATTCCATCATGCAGTTGCACCAGGGGCGCTGCTGGGTGGAAAGCCAGGACGGCGTCACCCGCTTTGGTTTGTGGTTCCCCGACCAGCGCTAGCCAGGCGCCTCAGGCCTTTTTGTCTACGGCCAACAATCCAAACAGCGCTGAGTCAGAAATCACACCGTTGATTTCCCAGCGCTGTCTCAGCAGCCCTTCCTGAACAAATCCCAACTTTTTCAGGGCGGCGGCAGAAGCCTGGTTATCAGGGTCAATTTCAGCTTCGATGCGACGCAGATTAAGCACTTTAAAGGCATAGGCGATCAGCGCCTCGGCGGCTTCGTTAACAAGCCCCTTCCCCCAGAACTCGCGCCCCAGACCAAACCCAATCTCGGCGCGGCGGGAATGAAAATCAAAGCTGAAAAGCATACATTTTCCTGCCAGCTGGCCCGATTGTTTATCCCGAATGCACAGCGTCAGCGCGGAACGTTCCTGCATATCCGTCGTTCTGCGGTCGATGAACCGCAGGGCATCATCAAGGGCGCGCCAGGGCGCGGTGTTCCAGTATTTCATCACCTGTGGATCGGAAAAAATGCTGAGCAGTGCCGGAGCATCGTCCCGAGAAGGTGGAGACAGTATCAGGCGCGGAGTTTCAATCACTACGCTGAACGGCGAGGCGTGTTCAGCCTGCTCTTCATCAGCAAGAAGCGTTCCGGCCGGGTAGCAAAAAGTTTGCATGACGTTATTTCCCTATAGCGATGGTGGCAGGCTGTTTGTTACGGATGCCGACGTAATATTTTGGCCGGAAGGTAGCGCTGCAGCGGCGTGGGCGACTGCCCGTCAATCAATTTGCTGATCAGGTCATAGCAATGAAAAGCCAACTGACGGTTATCCTGCTGAATGGTGTCGATGCGCACCGACAGCGAGTCGTAGAGATAGTGGTCGTCAAAACTGGCCAGGTGAATATCGCTCTCCAGCAGGTTGTGCTGGCTCATGTAGCGCAGCACGCCCTCAAGCAGGCCGCAGGCGGCGGTAAACAGCGCTTTGGGCGGGCGGCCAAGCTGCGCACAAAGCGCGGCAAAGGACTCATAGCCTGAGCTCGGATGATAGTTGCCGTGAATGATCCACTCCGGGCGCAGCGTGACGCCCGCCTGAGCCAATCCCTGGGTAAACCCTTCGAGACGATCCCGCGTGGGGGAAAGTCTCGGCTGGCCGCCTAAAAAGTAGAATTCATCCGCATGCTGGCGGGCAATCGGGGCTATCAGCTCGGCAGTGGGCTGAACGGAGTCGGTGGCAACCAGCGGCAGCGCGGTGTCGTTCATGTGTCGGTCGAAAAGCACCACCGGCAGTTGCTCACTCAGCTTGTGGTAATCCCCGGCGGTTAACATGCTGGAGGCCACAATCAGGCCATCAACCTGGCGCGCAATCATATTGCTGACCACCATATTCTCCTGGCCCGGATTTTCGTCGGTGCAGGAGATTAGCAGCTGAACACCCGCCTCACGGCAGAGCATTTCCAGCTCGTGGGAGAAGACGGCGAACCCGTAGTTGGTGATCTCCGGGACTACAAGCCCAATGGTATGGCTGCGGTCATCCCGCAACGAGCGAGCGTGAATGCTCGGCTGGTAGTGCTGCTGTTGCGCGATGGTCATGATGCGTTCGCGAGTGGCCTGGGCCACCCTCAGCTCTTTACCCCGGCCATTCAGGACCAGGCTGGCGGTCGCCTTTGAGACGCCCGCCAGTTCAGCAATATCTTTAATCGTGACGCGTTTGGTTTTTTTCACAGCGCAACCGTGGCAATGAGTCGAAAACCCTCATTCTATCATGCAGGAACGCAGCGACCAGTAGCGCAACGTGACCTCCGACTCACCGTTGAAAGAGAGCCGCTCCGAAGGAAGTGGAAAATAGCGGCTGCTCATCACGCCTTCCCCGTTATTGATAAAGATCTCAACGCTTGAGCTGTCGCAGAGGATCTGCAGCGAGGCAACCGCGCCATGCCAGTAACGGTAGAGCGGCTCCCCCGTCTCCAGGCTCGGACGCTGAAGCGTAATGCCCTGCCCGGTAGCGTCCAGCGTCAGACCACCGCCAAAGCGGAGACTGAAGTTACCCGTGGCCTCTAACTGGAGTTCCAGCCGTTTTGCATCCAGCGCCGGAGCCTGGCTGGCCTGCCCTTGCCAGCGCTGTTCTTCTTCGCGCAGCAAAGCCAGTTCCGCTATTGGCTTTTGATAAAGCTTACCGTTGTTAAGCCGGAGCTCACGCAGGCAGGTCATCTGGTGGATCCAGCCCTGCTCTCGGGTTGGCTGCAGCATCTCCTCGCCGTCTGGTACGCCCATCCAGCCGACGAGCAAACGCCGCCCGTCCGGCGCCAGCGCCGTTTGCGGGGCATAGCACTCGAAGCCGGCATCCAGCTCGTTCAATTCGCCGTGGCTAAATGTAGCTGTTGCGTAATTAAAATCGCCGATCAGATACGCCGCAGGGTAAACATTCAGAAAGCGTTCATTTTGACGGGCCAGCCCCTGCGGGCAGCAGATCAGCACGTGTTTACCGTCCAGAGGGAAGAGATCGGGACATTCCCACATATAGCCTGCGTCAGTCAGCCCATGGACGCCGTTCCCGGCGATTTCGCCCCTGTTTTCCCAGTCACGCATATTCGGCGAAGAAAACAGTAGCACCTTGCCGTGCTTGTGAAGATCCTGCGCGCCCAGCACCATGTACCAGACGCCTTCGTGTTGCCAGACCTTCGGGTCACGCACATGCCCTGTGTAACCCGCAGGCAGTGGTAAAACCGGCCCCGTTTTGTCAAAGCCACCTGCGCTGTTTTCCACAGCCAGGCATTGCCAGGCCGTGCGGCTGCCATCGTCGAATTTAACGTTGCCGGTGTAGCACAGTGTCAGCCTGCCTTCGAAATCGACGGCGCTGCCGGAGTAGCAGCCGCTGCGGTCGTACTCCTCATCCGGCATCAGCGCCAGCGGCTCGTGCCGCCACTGCACTAAATCAGCCGAACTCCAGTGACCCCAGCACTTATATTTATGGTCCGCCGCCAGCGGGTTCCACTGATAAAACAGGTGCCAGCGCCCGGCAAACCAGGTAAACCCGTTTGGATCGTTCATTAATCCTGTCACCGGGGCGTGATGCCACTGCGGATAATGCTCATCCCGCAGGGCTTTGGGCTGGCCTGTCATCACGGCCTGCAAAATGGCCGGTAAACGGGAAGCAAGCGTCATGCTTCAGACTCCGCTTTGTATTTCAGCAACAGGGAAAGGATGAACGCCACGCCAAAGGCGATAACCATCCCGATGATGTAGTTCACCAGCGAACTGGCCTGCACAATCGCCATGCCCGGCAGCGCGGTTAAGCCTACCGCCGTCATGTACACATGCACGGAAACCACCCATGCGCCACCTGCCGCGCCGCCAATCAACGCCGCGATAAAGGGTTTCACAAACCTGAGGTTGATCCCGAAAATCGCCGCTTCGGTAATGCCAAGCATGGCCGAAAATGCAGAAGGAAGCGTGATCGCCTTGATTTTTGCATCCCGGGTTTTAAACCAGACCGCCAGGCAGGCTCCGCCCTGCGCGACGTTTGCCATTGCCCAGATAGGCAGCAGGAAATTGACGCCGATAGCCGGATTACCGAGCAGCCCGGCCTCAATAGCATGGAAGCTGTGGTGAATTCCCGTGATCACAATAACGGAATATAGCCCGCCAAAGAGCAGCCCCGCGAGCCAGCCCGCGTGTGCAATAAGCGTGCTGAGCACTATCGAGATGCCGTCCCCCAGCGCGCGCCCTGCCGGGCCGATGATCAGCAGCGCGATAAAGCCGGAAATGATGACCGTCAGGAACGGCGTCAGGATAAGGTCCAGCGCATCCGGGATGACCCGACGCAGCTGTTTCTCCACCAGACTCATAAACCAGACCGCCAGCAGCACCGGGAAAACCGTGCCCTGGTAGCCAATCATCGCCACTTCCAGCCCAAAGAAATTCATGGTGTGGAACCCGGCCGCCACGCCCCAGGCGTTGGTTAACGCCGGATGGGTTAAAATTCCGCCCAGCGTTGCGCCCAGGTAAGGGTTACCGCCGAACTCGCGGGCGGCGGTGAAACCAATCAGAATGGGCAGGATAATAAACGCCGCAGAGCTGCACATATCAAGCATGATATAGAGCGCGTTATCCGGGCTTACCCAACCGTAGGTTTTCACCATGCCGAGCAGCCCCATCAGCAACCCTGAGGCTACGATGGCTGGAATGATTGGCACAAAGATGTTCGACAGCAAACGGGCAATACGCTGGAACGGGTTAAGCTTTTTCGCCGCAAGATCTGCGGCTTCGGACTTGCTCGACTCTGCAATGCCTGCAGCCTGAATAAAGGCGGCATACACTTTATTCACTACGCCGGTGCCAAAGATGATTTGCATCTGCCCTGCGTTGCGAAAACACCCTTTTACGCCGTCTACTTTGCCAATGGCCTGTTGGTCTGCCAGCGCATCATCCACCAGAACCAGCCGCAGCCTCGTTGCGCAGTGAGCCGCGCTGGCAATATTGTCTTTGCCGCCGAGCAGAGGAATCAGCTCGCGGGCAATGTGATTGAAATCCATAGTCACCTCTAAACGCTTTCTTGTTATGTCGTGGCACTCCCGCCGGGGCGGGAGGCCAGTTCGTTAAAACCAGGTTTCCATCTGAACGCCAAAGTTCCATTCCCCACCGGCGTTAAAGCCGCTGCTGCCGAAGGCGTCATTGCTGGCGTATTTGTCCAATTTGCTGCTCCAGTCCATCCAGGTGGCAAACAGGCGCAGTTCCGGGCGGCTGAAGAAGTCGCCGATGCTGCCAGCTTTCAACGTCGGAGCAAAGGTCAGCTTGTAGAAGCTGCCGTTGACCGCATTGCGATCTTTATAGCCTTCTGGCCGCAGATCCATGTACTGATAGCTGCCCTCAAACGCCAGAGCAAAGTTCTGGGTGACTTCTTTGATAAGCCGCGCGTTGACCGTGGCCCATTCATAGCTGTCCCCCTTCACGTAGCGATCTTTGCTGCTTTGCGCCAATACCGCCGGAGCAATATGCCAGCCGCCGCCAATCGGCGTCACGCCAAAGCTGGCGAAGCGCCAGGTATTCGCCTCCGACAGCAGTGCGCCGTCCGACCCGATCCCTTTCACCTCCGCCCCAAGGCCGTGGCCGTAGAGCAGCGCGGTTTTGGCGCTCCCTTCGCGCAGGCCGTAGAAGCTGTCATTATGCAGCCCCACCAAAGTATGCACGCCGGTATTGGCTGCTTCTTTTTGAATCAGATCTCCATTTGCATCTTTGCGATCGTCGTTATCCTTCGCCCGTAGCCCGGTGACCATCAGCTGGAACGGCCCGGCAAAGTGATTCATGGTCAGCATATAGTTCTGGACGGTGTTGCCGGTGTCTTCGAGGTTGCCGAAATTGCGGCCATAGACCGCAAAGTTGCTGCGCAGCCCGTCGTTCCATTTCACGTCATACACGCCGCCGCCGGTGCCAGCGAGAAACACTACGTCGGAGTCCAGCCAGTGAATGTCGAAATTGTCGCGATCAAAGCGCTTGCCTGCCCACCAGGTGCTGCCTTTTAGCGGGCCATCAAAACCGGGGAGATTGCCCAATTCAGCGAAAGCCTGGCGAATATTCAGATCGCTGGTGTCCGCCGACCAGTCGTTATAGGTCTTTTGCCCGTCCGCGAGCATAGCTTTGAAGCGAGTCGTCGTGCCGTTATCCAGCGTCTGGCGGTGTTCCAGATTTAGCTCAACGTAGGTGTCTGCTTCGTTACCCAGTCGGCCGACTGCGCCCCCTGTTTCCCCGGCTGGTGTTAAATAAGGGCCACTTTTACTGCTGGATGCGGAATCATTCATTAACAGGCCGGAACGCGCGTAGCCGTGGAATTCAAAACCACTTTGCTTATCTGCTTTTGATTCCAGTCGGGTGGACCGGTCTGCAACCGCCTGCGCAGTTGCCTGAGTTTGCTGTTGTTGAGTGGCGAGCAATTGCGCTTTGCTTTCGGCGGCGCTGGCGCGTTGTTCTGCGGCCTTCGCCCTACTTTCTGCATCTTGCAAGCGCTGCTCCATTGCGGCTAGGCGTGATTCAATACTGCTCAAATCCGTAGCGGCGTGCGCGGACGCCGTGCCGATCAGCAAGGCTATCATCACCGCTAGTTTGTTTTTCTTATACATGTTCGTCGTGTCCCTGAGAGGCTAATGTCATTTGTTTAGCTAAACCGGTTTAGTTAAAAAATGGTAACCAGGGCGAAATGCCGAAGGCAATGAATTTTGCTAAACCGATTTAGTAAATGTGACAGGCACGACAATCAGAATATATTTTTACCGTCTTACAGAGACTGCTCGACCTCTTCCCTGTGAGGCAGCGCTGTCATCGCGCCTTTTGCCGTCGTCGCCAGCGCGCCGCAAAGCTGTGCCTGAGCGATAATCCCGGCCAGCGCTTCTTCGCTGTCGGGTAAACCTTTGCTGGCCAGGCCACTGAGCAACCCTGCCACAAAGGCATCGCCCGCCCCGGTGGTATCCACGCAGACTACTGGCCTCGCCTCAAAGTGGTAGATTTGACCGTGGTAATACACCAGTACCCCTTCCTTGCCCTGAGTGACCAGCAAAAGTCGCATATCGAAGCGGCTGACCAGTTTTTTGATGCCCTCATGGAGGTGGGTTTTCCCGCTGATAAAAATCAGCTCTTCAACGGAAAGTTTGACGACATCAGCCAGCAGAAGCGCCCTCGTCAGGCAAGCCTGCAGCTCTGCGACGTCATGCCAAAGGTCGGGGCGGATATTGGGATCAAAGCTGACCTGGCCGCCGGCTTTTTTTATCTGCTCCATGGCGGAAAACGTTGTGCTCCGGCTGGGTTCCGCGCTTAAGGCTATCGAGCAGACATGCAACCACTGAGTGTGGTTGAAGGAGGGAATATCATCGTAGTGCAGAAATAAATCTGCACTGGGGCGAACCATAAAGGTGAACGTGCGTTCGCCGTGTTCGTCCAGATCTACCACTACTGTAGAGGTTCTCTGATTGGCGTCCAGGCGCATAAAATCCGTGTTTACTCTTTCTTCCTGCAGCGTATACCGCATGAAGCGGCCAAAGGGATCGTCCCCCACGCGGCCAATGAATCCGCTGCTACCGCCAAGGCGGGCAATCCCGACGGCGACGTTGGCCGGTGCCCCGCCGGGGCATTGCAGCAACCGGCCATTACCGTCCGGAAGCAGATCGACGACGGCATCGCCCAGAACCCAAACTTGTACGTTCATGGTGTCTCCATTATTAAGCTAAATATTGCTAAACTGGTTTAGCTATTTAAACACACTCACGGAACGCGCTGAAACAAAATTCCTGCTGATTTGAGGACTTGTGTAACCAAAGTTCTTGGCCTGACGGTGTCGGATGCAAAATCGCTGTGCCATAATATCGCGCGAAAACTTACCGAATGAGCCTTATTGGCAAGACGTTACGTCGAAAAAAGAGTATGCACATGGACATCAAACCAAAAAAACATCGCTCGCTTTATATCCCTTACGCCGGACCCGTTTTACTTGAATTCCCCCTGTTAAATAAAGGCAGCGCTTTCAGCATCGAAGAGCGCCGCAATTTCAACCTGCTCGGTCTGCTGCCTGAAGTGGTTGAAACCATCGAAGAACAGGCGGAACGCGCCTGGATTCAGTACCAGGGCTTCAAAACCGAAATCGATAAGCACATCTACCTGCGTAACATCCAGGACACCAACGAAACGCTGTTCTACCGCCTGGTTGAAAATCATCTGGAAGAGATGATGCCGGTGATCTACACCCCGACCGTGGGTGCCGCCTGTGAACGCTTCTCAGAAATTTATCGCCGTTCTCGCGGGGTGTTCATCAACTATGAAAATCGTCACCACATGGACGATATTCTGCAGAACGTGCCGAACCACAATATCAAAGTTATCGTGGTGACAGACGGCGAACGTATTCTCGGCCTGGGCGACCAGGGTATCGGCGGGATGGGCATTCCTATCGGTAAGCTGTCGCTGTACACCGCCTGTGGCGGCATCAGCCCGGCTTACACCCTGCCGGTGGTGCTGGACGTTGGCACCAACAATCAGCAACTGCTGAACGATCCGCTGTATATGGGTTCTCGCCACCCGCGCATTACCGGCGACGACTACTACGAATTTGTGGACGAGTTTATTCAAGCTGTTCGCCATCGCTGGCCGGACGTGCTGCTGCAGTTCGAAGACTTCGCGCAGAAAAACGCTATGCCGCTGCTGACCCGTTACCGCGACGAGATCTGCTCGTTCAACGATGACATTCAGGGCACCGCCGCCGTGACCGTCGGGACGCTGATCGCCGCCAGCCGTGCGGCAGGCAGCCAGCTTAACCAGCAGAAAATTGTCTTCCTGGGTGCAGGCTCTGCAGGCTGCGGCATCGCCGAGCAGATCATTGCTCAGATGCAGCGCGAAGGGCTGAGTGAAGAAGCCGCCCGCAGCAACGTGTTCATGGTTGACCGTTTTGGCCTGCTCACCGACAACATGCCTAACCTGCTCTCCTTCCAGACCAAACTGGTGCAGAGCCGCGAAAGCCTGGCGGAGTGGGATCTGGAAAACGAAGCGATTTCCCTGCTGGACGTGGTGCGTAACGCGAAACCAAACATTCTTATCGGCGTTTCTGGCCAGACGGGGCTGTTCACCGAAGAGATCATCCGCGAGATGCACAAGCACTGCGCTCGTCCGATCGTGATGCCACTGTCTAACCCGACTTCCCGCGTGGAAGCGACGCCGCAGGATATCATCACCTGGACCGACGGTGCTGCGCTGGTGGCGACCGGCAGCCCGTTCGCTCCGGTCACCTGGAAAGATAAAACGTACCCTATCGCCCAGTGCAACAATGCCTATATCTTCCCGGGCATTGGCCTTGGGGTGATTGCCTCCGGCGCGTCTCGCATCACGGACGAAATGCTGATGGCGGCGAGCGAGTCGCTGGCGCAGCACTCCCCACTGCTGAACGATGGTGAAGGCATGGTTCTGCCAGAGTTGAAGGACATTCAGAAAGTGTCCCGTGCTATCGCCTTTGCCGTAGCGAAGATTGCCCAGCAGCAAGGCGTGGCGGTGGTGACCTCCGCTGAAGCCCTGAAGCAGGCTATCGACGACAACTTCTGGCTGCCGGAATACCGCGACTATCGCCGGACTTCCATCTAACAAAGCCATTGTGGCACATGTTCAAACCCGCCTTTCGGCGGGTTTTTTATTGGGTAAGGAACGAGATTAATGAGTCGGAGTAAAAATAAGTTTGAGATAACATGTGAGTGTTATTTTTTCCGAGCGAAACGGTAGTACCCTCCATGTTTAATTCCTACTAACCTCGGAACCCTGATCTCAATTCTAAAAAGATAACGCAGCAGTTCGTTTTTTTCTTTTTCTGTTCTGCAGCCAAGTAACACCAGCCTGTCTCTTTCAGGCAACAGCCTTGTTGCAGATATGATTGACAATGCCAGTGCGGGAAGCGACTTTCTGCCATAAAAACAAATTGATTTTCTGGTATACTTCCGGCTATTTAAAATTGCTTTTGCCTCCTCACTAATATCTGATATTTTGCACTGAGGTATATCCATCAATGCTTGATCAAAAAGATATAAAGATGAAAAATCAAAGGAAGGATCTGTGTAAGCAACTTTATAATAAGTATTGCCGAATCGGCTCCCACCTGCGCCGGGGATTGCTTTTTGCGGTCTGGCACCTATTTCTAAAGAGAAAAAGACATTATCATCATTTGCAAGTCCAGCAATGTCTACATACGCGGTATTATAAGTGTTAAACTTTATATCTTGCTCAATTAATTTTCTTCTGGAAAATAACACCATATCTTTTTTGGTTGCTATGGCAGGGTTATTTGTGGCATGACAAACATAAAAATGCGAATTGATAAATGTTTTAAAGAACTGTAACTTCTGGTCATCAAGTTCATCAAGAGCCCTCAATAGCGCCCTGTAATTGCTTCCACCCAAATATCTTAAATCATTAACATTTTCACCAAATTTAAGACCTGGAATTAAAAGTGACAGCCCTTCAAGCAGTGACGTTCGGGTGATGAAATTATCGTACCAATAAGCGCCTTCCTTAACCATCAGGTTATTTATTCGCTCGCCCCGTCTTTTTCTAAAACGCTCAACAACTAACTTTCCCAGACTACGCTCTCGTGACGTAAACATATTAGCTCCTTCTAAAAATACAAACGCATATTTTATATTTTTTAAATATTAGAATCTACGAAGTATATTCTGATTTACACCAGGGTAATTACCTGATGAACATCAATAAGACTTTTTGCGTTTTTATTGCCACGTCTTAAGAAAGTCCAGAAAAGCGCGGAAAGCCGCAGACGGATGCTTACGATTCGGGAAATAGAGGTGAAAACCTGGCAACTCTGGCAGCCAGTCATCCAGAACAGAAATCAGTTTTCCGCTCTGAAGGTGTGGTTCGGCCATCTCCCGCAGCACATAGGCCAGCCCCACACCGTTAAGCGCCATGTCGAGAGCAATATCCAGGTCGTCCACGACCACGGGTCCACTCACAACGACCTCCTCACGTTGTGAGGCTTGTTCAAAATACCAGCCAAAAGCTTTCCCGCTGGGGTAACGGAATTGAATACATTGGTGTTGAGTCAACCCTTGTGGCTCGGTCGGGGAACCCTGAAGCGCAAAATACTCTGGCGTGGCGACAACCGCGTAGCGAACCGGCGGGCCTAAAGGGATCGCCTTCATGTCCTTCTCTATGACCCTGTTTAGCCTCACGCCTGCATCCAGCTGCGCCTTCACGATATCGACCAGCCGGTCATCCATTTGTATTTCAACCTGAATGTCAGGGTACTGACGGGTAAAGTCGGCAATCAGCGGCGCAAGCTGAAGCCTGCCGCCCTAGCGCACAACATTGAGCCGAATAATGCCCATCGGCGTGTCGCGATAAAGGTTGAGTTCGTCGAGCGTGAGACTGATGTCGTCAAAAGCCGGAGCAACCTTCTCATACAGTTTTCTTCCCGCCTCGGTAAGCGACACGCTGCGCGTTGTCCGGTTAAACAGCCTGACTTTAAGCCGCTCCTCCAACTGGCGAATGGAATGGCTGACGGCCGAGGGCGTTAACCCGGCCTCTTCCGCCGCCTGCCGAAAACTGCGGTACTTCGCCACGATCACGAAATAGCTGAAATCCACCAGTTTGATGCTCATTAGTGAATATTCCTCACTTCCCCAAGAAAATTCATGATCTTTATTACACACCAGACGGGGGATAAAGTCTCGCTATCGCAATAGATATCCCTGATAACGAGGTTTTAAGATGAAAAACATTAAATTAGAAAAAGTCTTTATCGCCGGTGGTTACGGCATGATTGGGTCAGCTATTGCCGGCCAGATTCGTGAGCATTTTCCTGCGGTTGAACTGGTGATTGCAGGCCGCAATCCGGCAAAAGGCGCGAAGTTAATTGAGCAACTGGGGTTCGCGCACCCGGCGTTTATCGACCTCACCGGAGCGGAAGTGCCTGAGCAGGCCGCTAACGCGCAGTTGATTATTGCTGCCGTGCCGGACCCTAAGAACCTGCTGGTGGAGTTTGCTATTAAAAATAACATCGCCTTCATCAATATTACCCAGGCAACGGGTGACGCTATTTTGCCGCTGCTGAATTTAACTCAGCGCTATCAGCCGACTCAGCCCGTCGTGCCGCTGGGCTATTACGAAGCGGGCCTGTTTTTACCGTCGGTGAGCCTGCTTGCCGCTGATTTTAGCGTGGTTGATCATGTGCAGCTTTCCGCGCTTCATGACCTGGCAGATCCGTTGGGAGAGCTTTCCAGCAGCGAATTAGGCAACGAGCTTGCGCCCGCGCTGATCCGGAACTCAGGAAACTGGACGCATTCATCCACTCCCCGGGATATAACGCTCCAGAATGGCGAAGTGATTCAGGGTGTACCGTTCAGCATTTTGGATGTTACTGCGGTGGCGGCCATGACCCATGCGAGTTCTGTCAGGCTGGATATCGCGGCGGGCACTTCGATCGGCATGCACCAGTGCGGCAAGCCATCTATTGATCTGTACGTTGATGTTATCGGCACGGATAACGCCGGTGCGCATGCTAAAAAGCGTGTGATTGCTTCCGACCCACTCGGCCAGGCGCATATGACTGCTTTTGGCGTACTGACAGTGATTAGGGCGATGCTGAAAAGTGATAAAGGTGGCCTGCTTGCCGCCGAGGCGCTGCTGGACATGGTCGAGGCGCTACAGCAAATGAAAGACGCCGGGATCGACGTTATTCGCGACTGATAAAGCCAAACCCGCCTGCTGGCGGGTTTGATTATTGCGGTGTTCTTTGAATCACGGCTTTTTGTAGGCGTAACTCAGCAGGATAGGATCGTCAGGAATTTGGGTGAACTGCGTGATTATCTGGTGGTAGTCCGCTGTTGGGTCAAGATCCTGCAGTTTTTGCGGGTACAGGTCTTTGGCTAAAATTTCCATCCCGATGATGTTGTACGGGTGATTATAGAAATGGTGATAAACGCCGTAGACCTTGCCTTCTTTTACAGGCTCGATGTTCTGGAACGTGTTGCGAGCCAGCAGTTTACTGAAGGTCGCGTTCACTTCCTGCGGCGTGCCACCGTAGCCAAACGGCAATACGCTCGGGTTCGGGCGCTTAGAGCCGGACATAATATAGACGTCAGGCTTCATGGCGATTATCTGCTCCATAGACACAAACCCGGCACTGCCAGGCAACAGCTTAGAACCGATGTTCTTCCCGCCTACCGCTTCCACCAGCGCGCCCCAGCCGTTATGTCCGTGAGTAAAACAGCAGTTCTCAGTGTTACCGGCGATCGGCTCAATAAACACTGTAGGTTTATTTTTCACCTCGTCGGCAACCTGCTTAATGCGGGCCAGGTGCTGCTGATAATAATCAGTGTACTCTTTGGCGCGTTTTTCCTGGTTAAGCACGGTGCCCAGCAGCTTCACGCTGTTGGCAGTGTTCTCTACCGGGTGCAGTTCATAGTCAACAAACACCACCGGAATATTGAGCTTTTTAAGGGAGTTAATCACGCCGGTTTGCTCCAGCGCAGGTTTGGCCCGCAGTTGCGCAATCATGATATCCGGCTGCTGTGCCAGCACGCTCTCAAGGTTTACTTCGCCCTGATCGCTAAAGCCCATATCAATAATTTTGGTTGCCTCAGGCCATTTGCGCTTTAGCACATCCCAGGTTTGGGTGTCCTGTTTTTTGGGCAGGTTATTCCAGGCCACGACGCGTTTGAACGGATCTTCACGGTCAAGCAGCGCGAGAGACAAAATGTCACGCCCGTCCTGCAGGATCACATGCTGAGGTTCTTTCTGGATGGTAATACGCTGGTTATCCATATCGGTAACCGTGATGGGATAAGTGGTGGCGCCGCAGCCCGCCGCAGCGAGCAGTAACCCTGTCAGGACCAAATTTGCTTTCATTGTTTGATGCTCTCCATGAGAAAGAGATTAGTTATTATTACTATTTATATTAATAAAGCCTTAATTTCCCACGACATGGCAAGCCCTCATTTGACGCACCCGCGCTTTTACCTTACCCTGCGCGGCATAATGACATACAGCTCTTCGTAAAATCAGAGGAAAGCGTGAAGAACAGGACTCTTGGCAGTGTTTTTATCGTGGCGGGAACCACAATTGGCGCAGGAATGCTGGCGATGCCGCTGGCCTCTGCTGGCGTAGGGTTTAGCATCACGTTACTGATGCTCGTCGGGCTTTGGGCATTGATGTGTTACACCGCGCTGCTGCTGGTCGAGGTTTATCAGCATGTTTCTGCGGACACCGGCCTGGGCACCCTCGCCCGGCGCTATCTTGGCCGCCCCGGGCAGTGGTTAACCGGGTCCAGTATGCTGTTCCTGATGTATGCCCTGACGGCGGCCTACATCAGCGGTGCCGGTGAACTGCTGGCGGCAAGCCTGAGCCAGTGGCTGTCCACGTCTATCTCTGCTACTTCCGGCGTACTGCTCTTTACCATTGTGGCGGGCGGGATTGTTTGTATCGGCACCCACATGGTCGATATGTTTAACCGCGTACTGTTCAGCGCCAAAATCATTCTGCTGGTAGTAATGCTGGCGCTGATGATGCCGCATATCCACCACACCAACCTGCTCACGCTGCCGATTGAGAAAGGCCTGGCGCTTTCCGCTATCCCGGTCATCTTTACCTCGTTTGGCTTCCACGGCAGCGTGCCGAGTATTGTCAGCTACATGAACGGCAATATTCGTAGGCTGCGCTGGGTGTTTATCGTCGGCAGCGCCATTCCACTGGTGGCCTATATTTTCTGGCAGCTCGCCACTCTCGGCGCCATTGACTCGCCAACCTTTACCGGGCTGATGGCGGAGCATTCCGGCTTGAACGGCTTCCTGCAGGTTGTTCGTCAGGTCGTGGCGACTCCTCACGTTGAGCTGGCCATTCACCTGTTTGCCGACTTTGCGCTGGCAACCTCGTTCCTTGGCGTCTCCCTGGGTTTATTCGATTACCTGAGCGATCTCTTTGCCCGCAACCGGAAAGCCTCTGGCCGCCTGCAAACCGGGCTGATGACTTTCCTGCCGCCGCTGGTTTTTGCGCTGTTCTACCCGCAGGGGTTTGTAATGGCGCTGGGCTATGCAGGCGTGGCGCTGGCGGTACTTGCCCTGCTGGTGCCGTCGATGCTGGTGTGGCAAAGCCGCAAACAACACGCGGAGGCGACGTGGCGCGTGGCGGGCGGTAAACCGCTGCTGGCGCTGGTCTTTGCCTGTGGGATCGCCGTGATTGTGATTCAGTTCTTGATTACCATCGGTCTGCTGCCAGAAGTCGGTTAACGCTCTTGATACTCACGCGGGGCATTCGTCCCGCGTTCTTCGTTTCCCCTGCTAATTCCCCGCTAAATCATCAGGATTTTGGATATAAAACCAGTAATTATGTAAGCAGAGTTAATATTGTAAATGCTAATTATTGTTATTATCATCTTAATTCCCATTATAAAATCGCTTCAGTTCAGATAAACAACATCATGAATCGCATTCCTTTTGGTTCCACTTTTGTTCGCCAGGCACTTCTTAATTCAAAATTATTAATCATTTCAACTTTCATCGTTGGTGGCCCGACTTTCGCCGCTGACAAACCGAAGGAAGACACCTTAACCGTGGTCGCCAACGCTAACCCGGACGGCTCACCAACCAGCTATACCCAGGATGACTCCTCCATCGCCTCCCGCAGCAAAACGCCGCGCAGCGAAATCCCTCAGTCCGTTAGCGTGGTCACGCCGCAGGTGATCGACGACTACGCGGTGACCTCGGTCAATGACGCGATGAAGTTTGTCAGCGGTGTGACGCAGAGTAATACCCTCGGCGGCATCGAAGATGGCTTTGTCAAACGCGGGTTTGGCTCCAACAGCGACGGTTCCGTGTTTATTGACGGGGTACGCAGCAACCAGGGCCTGGCGATGGATTCCAGCATCGATCATGTTGAGGTGCTGAAAGGCTCAGCCTCCCTGCTCTACGGCATCCTGAACCCCGGCGGCGTGATTAACCTCGTCAGCAAGAAACCACAGTACACCTGGAACACCCACGTCAGCGGCACCAGCAGCAGTAACGGGGGTGGCTCCGGCATGGTCGACGTCACCGGCCCGCTCGGCAACGGGTTTGCCTTCCGCCTGGTCGCCGAACGCCAGCATGAGGATTACTGGCGCAATTTCGGCACCGACGAACACACGCTGATTGCCCCATCGCTCAGCTGGTACGGCGATAAAGCCTCCTTCAATATCAGCTACGTGGAATATAAGTTCGACATTCCATATGACCGCGGCACCGCGTTTATCAACGGCAAACCGCTGAATATCCCTTACGATCGCCGCATTGACGATTACGCCAACCACGCCTGGGGTAAGAACAAACGGCTGACGACCAATTACTCGTACAAGCTGGATGACACCTGGGAAACGAACCTGAACTACGCGTGGATGCAGCGCCGCTACGACAGCAACGAAGTCCGTGCCACGGCGGTCGATCCTAACAGCGGCCTGGTTTCCCGCCGCGCGGATGCTAACCGGGGCTTTAATCACCAGACGGATTACGCTTCCTGGGACATCAGCGGCAGCCCTGAGCTGCTGGGCATGACCCACGACATCACGCTGGGCGCGGATTACGAGCAAAACGAAACCTACAAGAAGTATTCGTATCGTGGGAAGGTGACGAAAACCTTCAATATGTATAACCCGGTGTACGGCGTTTCGCCGATAACCAACAGCAGCACCTATAGCGATTCCAACAGTAACCTGCGCACGAATCTCTACAGCCGCTCCGTGTTTGCGAAAGACAGCATTCACCTGACTGACCAGTGGATTGCCGTATTAGGTGGCCGCCTGCAGCGCTATACCCAGACCTCCAGCGCAGGTTGGGTGAACCCGCAAACCACGCTGGAAGACAGGGGCAACGCCTTCCTGCCGCAGCTGGGCCTGGTGTACAAAATCGTGCCTGACATGTCGCTGTACGGCAGCTACAGCAAGTCGTTCACTCCTTCCACGCAAACGGATGACAACGGCAACGTCGCCTCCACCGAAAAAGGGACAACATGGGAAGTGGGCGCGAAATGGCAGATGGCCCCTCGCCTGACCAGTAGCCTGGCGCTCTACCGCATTGATGAAAAAGATATGTCGGTATTTATCAACGGCGTGACTCGTAACATCCCGAAAGCGCGCTCTACCGGCGCGGAATTAGAGCTTAACGGCGAAATTGCACAGGACTGGAACCTGACGGCGAACTACAGCTACGACAAAACCGAGATCGTCGAAGACGATATTAATCCGGTGAACGTCGGCAACCGTCTGGTGAACGCCCCAACGACGATGGGCGGGCTTTACCTCAGCCATACCCTACGTTTCTCCTGGCTGCCAGGTGAATTACGCCTGGGCGGCGGCGGGCGCTACGTCGGCAGCCGCGCAGGTGATCCGGAAAACAGCTTCACCATGCCGGCTTATACCGTGGCGGATGCGTTTGTCGCCTGGGACAGTAAGCTGCTGGGCAAAAATACCGAGCTGAAGCTGAACGTCAAAAACCTGTTCGACCGCGAGTACTATGAATCCAGCGCCGGTAACCTGCGCGTTATCGAAGGCGAACCGCGCACCGCTTATCTCTCCGCCAGCGTGGACTTCTGAGATGAAAAAGTCGCTGTTGCTCGCGGCCCTGCTGGCGCTTAGCGCCGGCAGTCAGGCCAAAACGATAACCGATATTCTGCAGCGTAAAGTTGAGGTGCCGGATAACCCGCAGCGTGTGATCGTCGGCGAAAGCCGGATGATTTATACCCTCGCCCTGGTGGAAGACGGCAACCCGGCGAAGCGCGTCGTCGGCTGGCCTGCGGATCTGCAGCGTCTGGATCCGCAGACCTGGAACCGCTACACCGCGGCGTTCCCGGATATCAAAAACATCCCGATTATCGGCAACAATAACTTCTCGCGGATAAGCGTGGAGAAAGTCATTGCCCTGCATCCGGACCTTGTAATTCTGCCTATTTACGCCAAAAAAGAGAGCAATCACGACAGTTTTCTTAGCCAGCTGACCCAGGCGCATATTCCGGTGATTTACGTTGATTTCCGCGTCGATCAGCTGAATAACACAGTTCCGAGCCTGCGTATTCTGGGCGAAGCGCTAAACGACCAGCCGAAAACGGAAAAGTTTATCGCCTTCTATCAGCAGCACATGGCGAAAATAGCCGAACGCCTGGCTGAGGCTAAACCCGTGAAACCTACGGTAATGCTTCAGCTGCATTTAGGGGATAAAAGCGACTGCTGCACCACCGTCGGGCGCGGTAACCTGGCGGATCTGCTGGCCTTTGCCGGTGGGGATAACATTGCCCTGAGCCGCTTCCCCGGCGTGTACGGCAAGATTTCCCCGGAGGCGTTGCTGACGGTGAACCCGGATATTTACATCGCCACCGGCAGCGCCGGGCCGGATCAAACTGGCAGGCTGCAATTGGGATCGGAAGTCACGGCCAGTCAGGCGCAGCAAAGCTTTACGCAGGTGCTTAGCCAGCAGAAAGTGATTTCTAACCTGAACGCGATTCAAAACGGCAAAGCCTGGGCGGTCTGGCATAACTTCTACCTCTCGCCGTGGCATTTACTGGACGTTGAATTCTTTGCCAAAACCTTCCACCCGCAGCTGTTTGCGGATATGGATCCGCAGCAAACGCTGGATGAGATGAACCAGCAGTTCCTGGCCGTGAAAGAAACGGGAACTTACTGGACAAAGCTGAAGTAGCTTTTACGCGGGTCAGGCGCTCTGACCCGCCAATTTTACTGGTTGTATCTTTTATCCCTCAGGTAGACAGTAGTGAAAAACTGTCTCTTTCCATGAGGTGTCAATGCCAACCACGTCCCTTGCTCAGCCCACGCTTCACCTTCTCTGCGGCAAAATTGCTGCTGGTAAATCCACCCTAAGCGCAAAGCTGATGGAAGCGCCCAATACCATTCTGGTCAGTGAAGACAGCTGGCTCGCGGCGCTTTACGGCGAGCAAATGCAAAGCGTGGCGGATTATGTCGCCTGCTCCGGCAAACTGAAAAAAGCGCTAACGCCGCATCTTGTTTCCCTGCTTAGGAACGGGCTTTCGGTGGTGCTCGATTTCCCGGCCAATACGCTGGCGAATAGGCAGTGGATGAAGTCGATTGTAGATGAAACCGGGGCAGATAATCGCCTGCATTACCTGGACGTGCCTGATGACGTTTGCCGGGAGAGATTACGCGCCCGCAACAGCAGCGGACAACAGCAGCGGAACTCATGATTTTGCCGCTACGGACGCGCAGTTTGATTTGATTACCCGTTACTTCGTTGCACCCGATGAGCGCGAAGGGTTTACGATAATCCGCTATGCATAAGGTGACGTTGTCACCTTATGGGTGATTAAAAGCTGTAACCCGGCTTTTTCAGCAGCGAATCCAGTTCGGGCGCAATCTGCGTATCCCACACCTCAGCTTTCCAGTTCGCCTGATCAATCATCTTCAGCGCCACGGAGAGCGACTCATCCTTAGAGCCAAAGTGCTTTTTCAGCACGTCACACATTTCGCTGGCCACGGCCTGTTTTTGTTCTTCGGTCAGCTCACGAGGGAAACATTTGATTTCGATATGCGGCACGGTGATTCTCCTTTTTGTTGTTGAACAGTAGTTTTACTGCTTCACAGGGGGATCGGGCAAGCGGCGGGTAGAAGAAAGGCCAGTTTTGCTGGCCTTTAAGAGTTACTGGATTTTTCGCACCGGCGCTTTCCTGACCAGCGACTGTTCAGCTTTGTAATAGCTGGCAGTACTGCGCGGCAGCGGCCCTTTGCCGCGAATCGCATCTGCAATTTTTTCGCCAATCATAATGGTGGTGGCGTTCAGGTTGCCGGTGATGATCTGCGGCATAATGGAAGCATCCACCACGCGCAGCGCCTGCAAGCCGTGAACCCGGCCCTGCTCGTCCACCACGGCCATTTCATCGTGCCCCATCTTACAGCTGCCGCATGGATGGAAAGCCGTTTCCGCATGGTTACGTACAAACTCATCCAGCTGTTCGTCCGTCTGGCAGTCAACGCCGGGGCTGATTTCGCGGCCACGGTATTTATCCAGAGCGGGCTGCTGCATGATCTCGCGAGTAATACGAATCGCGTCGCGGAACTCCTGCCAGTCCTGGTCGTGGGACATGTAATTGAACAGAATACCTGGGTGCTCGTGCGGGTCGCGCGATTTCAGCTTTACACGACCCCGGCTTGGGGAACGCATAGAACCCACATGGCACTGGAAACCGTGCTCTTTCACCGCGTTTGAGCCGTTGTAGTTAATCGCTACAGGCAGGAAATGGTACTGAATATTCGGCCAGCTAAATTCTTCGCGGCTGCGGATAAAGCCCCCCGCTTCAAACTGGTTGCTTGCACCCACGCCGGTGCCGTTAAACAGCCACTCTGCGCCGATTTTTGGCTGGTTGTACCATTGCAGCGCCGGGTAAAGTGACACCGGCTCTTTGCATTCGTACTGCAGGTACATTTCCAGATGGTCTTGCAGGTTTTCGCCAACGCCGGGCAAATCGTGAACCACAGGGATTTCCAGGCTCGCCAGGAACTCTGCATCGCCCACCCCAGAGCGCTGCAGAATTTGCGGCGAAGCAATCGCGCCAGCGCACAGCAGAACCTCTTTACGCGCTTTCGCCACGGAATGCACCGTGCTGTCGTTCACCAGGTATTCCACCCCAATTGCGCGCAAATTATCAAAGACAATGCGGTCAGTGGTTGCGTGGGTCACTATAGTCAGGTTTTCACGTCGCTTTGCTTCATCGAGATAACCGCGAGCGGTACTGGCACGGCGGCCTTTTGGCGTCACGGTACGGTCCATCGGCCCAAAGCCTTCCTGCTGATAACCGTTGAGATCATCCGTGCGCGGATACCCGGCTTCCACGCCGGCCTCAATCATCGCATGAAACAGCGGGTTGTTTCCCTGCTTAGGCGTCGTCACGGACACCGGGCCTTCTCCACCGTGGTAATCGTTAGGGCCGATATCGCGGGTTTCCGCTTTGCGGTAGTACGGCAGACAGTCCAGATAGCTCCAGTTCTCCAGGCCCGGCATCGATGCCCAGTTGTCGAGATCCATCGCGTTCCCGCGGATGTAGCACATGCCGTTAATCAGGGATGAGCCGCCCAGCCCCTTGCCTCGCCCACACTCCATGCGGCGGTGATTCATAAACGGCTCGGGCTCGGTTTCATAGGCCCAGTTGTAACGCTTGCCCTGCAGCGGGAACGCCAGTGCCGCAGGCATTTGGGTACGAAAATCAAAGCGGTAGTCCGGGCCGCCCGCCTCAAGCAGCAAGACAGTGGTATCGGGATCTTCCGTTAAACGTGCAGCTAAAACATTACCTGCGGAACCCGCTCCAATAATGATGTAATCAAATTCCATTCATCCTCCTCAGGTGGGGTTAAAAGATTGACTGATAGGTGCCCATCTCCAGTTGGATTGACTTAACTTGCGTATAGCTTTGCAGCGTCATCAGGCCATTTTCGCGACCAATGCCGGAATGCTTGTAGCCGCCGACTGGCATCTCTGCTGCAGATTCTCCCCAGGTGTTAATCCAGCAAATCCCGGCTTCAAGCTGATGGATAACGCGGTGTGCGCGAGTGAGGTCGTTAGTGACCACGCCAGCTGCCAGGCCATAATCCGTATCGTTGGCGCGCAGAATCACCTCATCTTCTGTTTCGTAGCTAAGGATCGACATCACCGGACCGAAGATCTCTTCGCGGACGATTTTCATCTCATCGCGGCAGTCGGTGAAGACCGTAGGCGCAACCCAGGCGCCGTTATCAAAACCTTCTCCATGCAGCTTGTCGCCGCCGCACAGCAGCGTGGCACCTTCTTCGCGGCCGGATTCGATGTAGCGCAGGACGTTTTCGCGGTGCGGGAAACTGACCAGCGGCCCAAAGTTGGTATGCGGATCCATAACGTCACCGGCCCGAATACGGCCGACGCGTTCAATAATTTTCTGCTCAAACTCGGCTTTCAACGCTGCAGGGATGAAAACGCGAGTGCCGTTGGTGCAGACCTGACCAGAGCTGTAGAAGTTGGCCATCATCGCGATATCTGCCGCCAGGTTGAGATCGGCATCGTCGAAAATAACCAGCGGAGATTTGCCGCCCAGCTCCATCGTGACCTGTTTCAGCGTTGAACCTGCGGCATTCGCCATCACCTTCTTGCCGCTGGCAACGCCGCCGGTGAAGGAGACTTTGGCAATCCCAGGGTGTTCCGTCAGCAGTTGGCCCGTTTCTGCGCCAAGCCCTGGGAGCACGTTAAAGACGCCGTCCGGTAATCCGGCTTCGGTATAGATTTCGGCTAGCTTAAGCGCCGTGAGTGGCGTGACTTCGCTCGGTTTGAAGATCATCGCGTTCCCCGCCGCCAATGCGGGCGCAGACTTCCAAAGCGCAATCTGAATCGGATAATTCCACGCCCCAATCCCGGCCACAACGCCCAATGGCTCCCGGCGGGTGTAGACAAACGAACTGTTCCGCAGCGGGATCTGCTGGCCTTCCAGGGTGGTGGTCAGCCCGGCGTAATATTCCAGCACGTCCGCTCCGGTGACGATGTCCACGCTGGAGGTTTCGCTGAAAGCTTTACCTGTGTCGAGCGTTTCCAGCTCGGCCAGCTCATCGTTACGCTCGCGCAGAATATCCACCGCCTGACGCAATATGCGTGCACGCTCAACGGGCGTTTTTGCCGCCCATATTTTCTGCCCTTTCTTCGCGGCTGCCACGGCGCGCTCGACGTCTTCCCGGCCAGCGGCCTGAACGACCGCAAGCACTTCGCCATTCGCCGGGTTGATGGTTTCGAACGTTTTACCGCTTTGGGCGGCAACGTAACCTCCGTCGATATAAAGCTGTTGTTCACCAAATCGGGACATATCTTCTCCTCGCTAAATTAGGTTTTCACCGCTGCAAGATGCTGGTTAATGAATTGCGTGGTCAGCACGCTCGCCGCTTTGCGGTCAAACGGCTTACCGCTCAAGGCCGCTCGCAGCCAAAGGCCGTCTATCAGCGCGGCAAGGCCATAACCCGCCAGCCTGGCCTCCTTTTGCGGCAGCTCTCGCCTGAACTCGGCGGTGAGTGTGGACAGCAGGCGACGGCTGCTTACCTGCTGTAATCGATAGAGCATCGGCTGATGCATACTGCTGGCCCAAAATGCCAGCCAAGCTTTCATCGCCGCGCTGTGCGTTTGCGTCTCATCAAAATTGCCATCCACGATGGCGCACAGACGCCGTTCGGCAGAAGCGCCCGGTAAAGCTTTCAGTCGCCCCACTACCGCATCGCGAAGCTGGGCGGTGACGTCCCGCATGGTGGCCTCCAGCAGGCCGTTTTTATCCTGAAAATAATGGCTGATGATGCCGGTCGAAACCCCGGCCCGGCGGGCAATTTGCGCCACCGTGGCATCATGCATGCCGACCTCATTTATGGCGTTTAATGTGGCGTCGATCAGCTGTCGCCGCCGTATCGGCTGCATACCTTTTTTCGGCATCGCCCTGCTCCATTCATCAGTAATTGTTATCTATTTAAGCGTTTATTGATTGAACGTTCAATATAAAATGTGTATTAATTGTTACGCAAAGGCAAGAAAACAGCGATGTATTCGCATTCCAAACAATAAAAATGAGGATTTTATTTGAATAAATTCAATGGATTAATATCAATGAACAATTTAAGACCATAAATTGATTATGGAATTGTTAAAAAACAATCTCACCTGCATTCACAAGAAAAACTTAACTGCTCATCTGAGTAGTCACCGTTACTTAACCTGAGGTAATCGATGACGAATCCCGTTACTGCTTCTGCTGCCAGCGAAAAAGACAAAATCAACCCGGTGGTGTTCTACACGTCCGCCGGGCTGATTTTGTGCTTTTCCCTGATGACCATTTTTTATAGCGATTTCTCCGCGAATCTGATTAGTCATACCCTGAACTGGGTCTCCTCTCGCTTTGGCTGGTACTACCTGCTTGCCGCCACGCTCTACATTGTGTTTGTGGTGTTTATCGCCTGTTCCCGTTTCGGCTCCATCAAGCTCGGGCCGGAACAGTCCAAGCCTGAATTCAGCGTGCTGAGCTGGGCGGCGATGCTGTTTGCCGCCGGGATAGGCATCGACCTGATGTTCTTCTCCGTTGCCGAACCGGTAACGCAATATATGCAGCCGCCGGAAGGTGCCGGGCAAACCATTGAAGCGGCTCGCCAGGCGATGGTCTGGACGCTGTTCCACTACGGCCTGACCGGCTGGTCGATGTATGCCCTTATGGGCATCGCGCTGGGTTATTTCAGCTACCGCTATAACCTGCCGCTGACGATCCGCTCGGCGCTGTACCCTATTTTTGGCAAAAGAATTAATGGCCCGATTGGTCACTCGGTGGATATCGCGGCGGTGATCGGCACCATTTTCGGCATCGCCACTACGCTGGGGATTGGCGTTGTGCAGCTGAACTATGGGCTGAACGTGCTGTTTGATATCCCGGACAGCCTGGGGGCCAAAGCGGCACTGATCGTGCTGTCGGTGATTATCGCCACTATTTCGGTGACCTCCGGCGTCGATAAAGGCATTCGAATTCTTTCCGAGCTGAACGTGGCGTTGGCGCTGGGGCTGATCCTGTTCGTGCTGTTCATGGGCAACACCGAGTTTCTGCTGAACGCGCTGGTGCTGAACGTGGGCGATTACATCAACCGCTTTATGGGCATGACGCTTAACAGCTTTGCGTTTGACCGCCCGGTGGAATGGATGAACAACTGGACCCTGTTCTTCTGGGCCTGGTGGGTAGCGTGGTCGCCGTTTGTTGGCCTGTTCCTCGCACGAATTTCCCGGGGGCGCACCATTCGTGAGTTTGTGCTCGGCACGCTGATTATCCCGTTCACCTTTACCCTGCTTTGGCTTTCGGTGTTCGGTAACAGTGCGCTCTACGAAATTATTCACGGCGACGGTACATTTGCTCAGGAAGCGATGGCCCACCCGGAGCGAGGCTTCTACAGCCTGCTGGCGCAATATCCCGGCTTTACCTTCAGCGCTTCGGTGGCGACGATCACCGGCCTGCTGTTCTATGTCACCTCGGCGGATTCCGGTGCGCTGGTGCTGGGGAATTTCACCTCTAAGCTGAAGGACATCAACAGTGATGCGCCCAACTGGCTGCGTATCTTCTGGTCCATTGCGATTGGCCTGCTGACCATGGGGATGCTGATGACCAACGGCATTTCCGCGCTGCAGAACATGACGGTAATTATGGGGCTGCCGTTCAGCTTCGTGATTTTCTTCGTGATGGCCGGATTGTATAAATCCCTGAAGATAGAGGATTACCGCCGCGTCAGCGCCAGTCGCGATACTGCGCCTTACATGATGACCGCGCAGGATCGCCTCGGCTGGAAAAAGCGCCTGTCCCGGCTGATGAACTACCCAGGCACGCGCTATACCCAGAAGATGATGGACACCGTTTGCTACCCGGCAATGGAAGAGGTTTCTCAGGAACTGGAGCTGCGTGGCGCGAAGGTCGAGCTTTCCGTCGAACCGCCGCTGCCGGATGAGAAACTGGGGCACCTGGAGCTACGGGTGCATATGGGCGACGAGCAAAACTTCGTCTACCAGATTTGGCCGCAGAAATACTCGGTGCCGGGCTTTACCTACCGGGCCCGCAGCGGCAAATCGACCTATTACCGACTGGAAACCTTCCTGCTGGAGGGCAGCCAGGGCAATGACCTGATGGACTACAGCAAAGAACAGGTGATCATCGACATTCTCGACCAGTACGAACGCCACCTGAACTTTATCCACCTGCACCGTGAGGCACCGGGGAACAGCATTACGTTTCCGAACGTGTAGCGTTAGCACATCTTCTTATACGCGGCGGGCGTTATGCCCATTCGGCGCACAAACGCCCGCCGCAGCGTATCTACCCCGGAAAACCCGCTGGCGGCGGGTATCGCCTTCACCGGCAGCTCGCCGGACTCCAGCAACTGCCTCGCCCTTGCCACTTTCTCCGCTTCCAGCCAGTCGCCCGGCGTGATCTGCATTTCCTGATGAAACAGGCGTGTTAAATGCCGCACGCTGAGGTGAATATGTGCCGCCATCTGCTGCACCGTGGCAACTTCCGCAATGTTGGCGATTGTCCAGCGCTGGAGATCCTGCAGTGCGCTGCGGCCGCTGAGGGAGGTTTTTTGCTCGCGGATGAAATGGTTCTGGTTCACGGGCCGCTTAAAGAACATCACCAGCCTGGCCGCGACGTCCTGGGCGACTTCCCGGCCAAGATCCTCCTCTACAAGCCTTAGTGCGAGATCAAGCCCGGAAGTCACACCTGCCGCCGTGCGTAAGGCTCCGTCCATGACGTAAAGCGCATCGGCGGTCACTTCCGTTTCAGGGTAACGCGCCGCTAAAAGCGATGCAGCTGACCAGTGAGTAGTGACTTTCCTGCCCTGTAATAATCCGGTTTGTGCCAGCAAAAGCGCGCCGGTACAGACGGAGCCAAAGCGGCGGCTCCGGGCACAAAGCGCGGTCATTTTTTCGCACTGTTCGCGGCTCAACGTTCTGTCTGCCGCATCCGGCGCACCGGCAATAAGAAAGGTGGTTTCCCGGCCGCTAACTGCCGTTTCAAGCACATCGTCAGCCAGCATTTTCACGCCGGAAGAGGCAACAATTGTCGGGGCTTCCAGCGCAATAATTCGTGGCTGGTATACCTCGCGGTGCAGCACCCGGTTCGCTTCGGCAAACACATCCAGCGGCCCCGAAACATCCAGCAGCTGAACGCCGGGTACCGCCAGGATCAGGATTTGATGCGCCATTCTTTTCTCCACGTCGCGAAGTGCGGCATAAGTCTTAAATCGTCGTTATGCCACCATTTAAGACATTTTAACTGCGGCCTATGCTACTCCAACACCAACGCGAGGAGAAAGAGATGAACTTAAAAATTAACGGTATTGCCATTCCGGACACCAAAATGGCGCGTGAAGCCACCCAGCTGGTACGCGACACGGAATCAGATTTACTGTTCCATCACTCCAGCCGGGTTTATTACTGGGCCGCGCTGGCCGGGCAACGGCGTGAACTGAAGGTTGACCACGAGCTGTTGTACATCGGCTGTATGTTCCACGACATGGGGCTGACACACGAACACTGCAGCTGCGACAAGCGTTTTGAAGTGGACGGCGCGTTTGCCGCGCAGGATTTTATGCGCCAGTACGGCGTCAACCAGGCCGATATCGATAAAGTGTGGACGGCGATTGCCCTGCATACCACGCCGGGTATCCCTGAGTTTATGGCCCCGGAAATTGCGCTGGTGACGGCGGGCGTAGAAATGGACGTGCTGGGGATTGATTACGATAAATTCAGCGACGAGCAGCGTGAGCAGGTGGTGAAACTGCACCCTCGCCCGACGGCATTTAAAGAGGAGATTATTCAGGCGTTTTACGACGGGATTAAAAACAAACCGGCCACCACGTTTGGCAACGTGAAGGCCGATGTCATTCAGGATAAAGAACCTGGGTTCGAACCGCTGAACTTCTGCAGCATTATTCGAGCTTCCCGCTGGGCGGGCTAAGCGACGTCAGGCGGGTGGCTTAGCTGTCACCTGTCCTGTACAGAGGCGAGAGTATCAAGGCCGGTACCCGGCTGCGGATCGTGAGCAAAAGCGCCAATAACCATAAGAGAAAGGATAATTGCCAGAAAGATGTTTTTCATAACCTGTGTTAACCGCTGTGCCGCCTGATGAGAACCGCCGTTATGCTAAAAGAAAAAGGCTCAAATTGATAAAGGAAATTTTCAAAGTAACGTCAATTTTTGAATATTCCTCATATTATTCGGCCTTTTACCCTTGCATTGGTTTTGAAACAAGATATATCCACCATCTACGCGCGTACCGTCGCTATTTTATTTTGAGTTTTTGGGTGTGATTTTACGATCGTGGCGGATCGCCGCAGCGTGCTGGCACGAACTGCGGCGTTTAAGCGGAAATATCAGGCTGGTTTTATCACGCCAATCCGTATCAGCATCGCTGAAAACTCTTCGAGGCTGATGCCGTGGCGCGGATGATCGAAGCGCAAATTGAAGTTTTGCTGCAGCAGGTCATAAACCTCTTGTGCATGGGTAAAGACCGGTGCGTTTTCCCCGGCGCTATAGAGCGTATTCTTTTCGCCATTGGCCTTGTACAAGCTCAGCGTCAGGCAGTGGCGGAAGTGCGAATGCGGCCACGTAGCCACGTAGTGGTTCCCGGCTTCGTAATCAGAGTCGTACTGCTGTTCCAGGCTAAAGCGATAAAGGTTAATCACCTTGTCAGCATCATGGAATTTTAGCAGCCAGTCGTGCTCAACGCGTTCGAAACTGTACACGCCATGCGTCGTCGGCTGCATCTCACCTTCCACCAGGCGAACCGGTTCGGGCAGCGTTTTCCCCCCGAAACCAACGTCAGCAATCCAGGCCTGGCCGCCGATGGTCACCTTCGTGAGGCGATGCGTCCTGGCGGGCATCTGCGGCGGGTTGGCCAGCAGCACGCGCGCCGCTAAGTTTTCCACCTCAAACCCAAGCCCGGCGAGAACATTGCGGAACAGGCCATTTTGCTCAAAACACCAGCCACCGCGCCCGGCCACGACCAGCTTTTCAAAGACGCTCTCGTCATCGATCTGGAGTGTTCTGCCGAGCAAAACGTCCAGATTCTCAAACGGAATAGCGCAGGCGTGCGCCAGATGCAGCGCACGTAAAGTTTCTAAAGTGGCCTCGCGCGGCCCGTGATAGTTAATGCGGTCGAAATAAAGCCCCAGATCTAATGCCATTTTGCGGATTCCCTGCTGCGAATGAATGGCCTCACTATAAATGCGGCAGCCCGCAGGCGGATGATCGTTAGTGCTTTAAAGCATGCCGTTTCTGCCCAACACTTTATTAAGCTGCGGCAGCGCGCGAACCTGATTTGCCACGGCGGCAAGCTTGGGCGTGTGTTGGTCAAACCAGGCCTGCCGCGGCCGCCAGCGGGTCATCGCCGGCAGATATAAATCCAGCAGCGTCAGCTGTTCGCCAAAAATATAGGGGCCAGCACTGAGCTGCGTTTCAAACCACAGCCACAGCGATTCACGGTAGCGATAAAGGTTTTCGGTTAGCACCGTGGCCTCTTCTTCTACCCAGCGTTCACCGTAATCGCCGTAGGTAAAGGTGGGGTAAACGTTGGCCACAATCCAGATAAGCAAGCGATAAAACTGTTGCCGCTCCGGTGTGCCAATGGGCGGGGCATACTGCGGGTGGCGATCGAGGATCCAGAGCGCGATGGCCGCGCTTTCGGTCAGTACTTCCCCGTCGTCCAGCACAAGGGTTGGCACCTGCGCCAGCGGGTTAATCACCAGCAGCCGATCCCGCATTGGCCCGGGAGTGTCAAACCCGTCAACGTCAATGAATTTGTAAGGTTCCTCAACCAGCGTTAGCATCAATTCAGTAATGGCCGACCCAAAACTCGACACGCCATACAGTTTGTACATAAGTTTCTCCCGGCTTTCGCGTTATGTGTAGAATAGCCGCCCTACCAGCGTCTGCGAGAAGGAAGCCTGCAATGAAAGCGAAATCTGTGACACTGTACGATGTTGCCGAGTCGGCGGGCGTGTCGTATCAAACCGTTTCGCGAGTGATCAACCAGGCTTCGCATGTTTCAGCAAAAACCCGGCAAAAAGTTGAAGCCGCAATGAAAGCGCTGAACTATGTGCCGAATCGCGTGGCGCAGCAGCTGGCGGGGAAACTCAGCCAGACGCTTGGCCTGGCGACCACCACCCTTTCCCTGCATGCCCCCTCACAGATCGCGGCGGCAATAAAATCCAAAGCCGGTGAGCTGCAGTTCAACGTGATGATTTCGATGGTTGAACAGCCTGGTGTGGATGCGGCCTGCGCCGCCGTGAATAGCCTGCTTGCCCAGCGCGTTGACGGGCTGATTGTGAACATTCCGCTGGAAACGGCGGAAGTGGAGACCGTACAGGCGGCCTGCGGCGATGTTCCCGTGTTGTTCCTGGATGTTTCCCCTGAACTGAAAGCTAATCACATCGTGACCGACGCCGCATCAGGGGCTGAGCTTGCTGTGAAACATCTGGTGACGCTTGGGCATCGCCATATTGCCTTGCTGGCTGGCCCTGAAAATTCAGTCTCCGCCCGGTTGCGGCGTGAAGGCTGGCAGCGTGCTCTGGCACAGCATCAGCTTTCTCCGGTGGCTTTTATGCGTGGGGACTGGAGTTCCCTTTCGGGCTACCAGCAGGTTAGCCAGCTTTTACGCGATGAGCAGAAGCCGACGGCGATCCTTGTGGCTAACGATCAGATGGCGCTGGGCGCGCTGCGTGCCATTCACGAAGCCGGGTTCGCGGTGCCGCAGGACATTTCCGTTATTGGTTTTGATGACACCGCAGACAGCGCCTGCTTTCTTCCCCCGCTGACCACCATCCGGCAGGATTTCAGGCAACTCGGAGAAGCCAGCGTGAACGGCATAGTGACGCTAATTCATCAGGGAGGCGAATTAGCGGCGCTGCACCCTGTCAGCCTCGTAGAACGCAAAACGACCGCCGCACCGGGTAGCCTGATGCAGCCCACGGCGGCACAGCTGGCCGACGAGCTTACTCGCCTCGCGCAGCAGATTTCGCGCCTGAAATAAAACCGGGGTTCTTTGTGAGGCCCATCACCGAATGCGGTGCGATGGCTTTACTCCTGAACAACTAGCGTTAAATTGTGAGCGAATAACAATTATCTCGCAGGCGCATCACTATGACCAACATATCACCTTCACTCCATGCCACGCTGGCACGCCGCGACTGGGAATCCCCCGGCGTGACCCAGCTTAACTCGCTGGCGGCGCATCCCCCATTTTCCAGCTGGCGTTCGCTGGAGGATGCCAGGAGTGATAAGCGCTCACCATCGCGACAATCTCTTAACGGCGAATGGATCTTCAGTTATTTCTCTCGTCCCGAAGCGGTGCCGGAGAGCTGGCTCAGCGAGGATCTTCCCAATGCTGACGCTATTCCCGTCCCGTCTAACTGGCAAATGCTGGGCTATGATGCGCCTGTTTATACCAACATTACTTACCCGATCCCGGTTAATCCCCCTTTTGTCCCGCAGGAAAACCCCACCGGCTGTTACTCGCTCACATTTAATGTGGATGAAAGCTGGCTGACGAGCGGGCAAACGAGGATTGTTTTTGATGGCGTAAACTCCGCCTTTCATCTGTGGTGCAACGGTATCTGGATCGGCTACGCCCAGGACAGCCGCCTGCCCTCTGAATTTGACCTCAGCGCTGTACTAAACACCGGCCATAACCGCATTGCGGTGATGGTTCTGCGCTGGAGCGACGGCACTTACCTGGAAGATCAGGATATGTGGCGCATGAGCGGTATCTTCCGGGATGTTTCGCTGCTGCATAAGCCGGACACACGCCTCGCCGACGTGCAACTGCAGACCGATCTTAACGACGATTTTTCACGCGGCGAGCTGCGGGCTTTAGTGAAGCTCGAGGGCCAGAACCTCAGCGCCTGCGAAGTGCTGGTACAGCTCTGGCGCGGAGAAGCGCTACTGGCAGAAAAACAGCACCCCATCGGCAGCGAAATTATTGACGAACGCGGCGCTTATCATGACCGCACTACCCTGCGCTTGCCGGTTGAACAACCGCTGCTGTGGAGCGCAGAAGTGCCAAACCTTTACCGGGCGATCGTTGTCCTGAAGCAAGGTGAAGATATTCTTGAAGGTGAAGGCTATGACGTTGGTTTCCGCAAAGTGGAGATTACCGGCGGGCTGCTGAAGCTCAACGGCAAACCGCTGCTTTTACGTGGCACCAACCGACACGAACACCATCCGGTAAACGGCCAGGTGATGGATGAAGACACCATGCGGCGTGACATTCTGTTGATGAAGCAGAATAACTTCAACGCCGTGCGCTGTTCCCATTATCCCAATCATCCGCTGTGGTACAGGCTGTGCGATTTTTACGGCCTTTATGTCGTGGATGAAGCCAATATCGAAACCCACGGCATGGTGCCGATGAATCGCCTGAGCGACGACCCGACCTGGCTGCCCGCGATGGCCGAGCGCGTGACGCGGATGGTGCAGCGCGATCGCAACCATCCGTCCATTATTATCTGGTCGCTCGGCAACGAATCCGGCCACGGCAGTAATCACGACGCGCTCTACCGCTGGATAAAATCCAACGATCCCACCCGGCCAGTGCAGTATGAAGGCGGCGGCGCGGACACGGCGGCCACCGATATTATTTGCCCGATGTACGCCAGGGTCGATCAGGATCAGCCCTTCCCGCAGGTGCCAAAGTGGTCGATAAAGAAATGGCTGGGGCTGCCTGAAGAAAGCCGCCCGCTGATTCTGTGTGAGTACGCCCACGCGATGGGCAACAGCCTGGGCGGGTTCAGCAAGTACTGGGAGGCATTTCGCCAGCACCCACGGCTGCAGGGCGGTTTTGTCTGGGACTGGGTCGATCAGTCGCTGGTGAAATATGACGAAAGCGGCCAGCCCTGGGCCGCCTATGGCGGTGATTTTGGCGACAAGCCAAACGATCGGCAGTTCTGCATGAACGGTCTGGTCTTCGCCGACCGCACGCCGCATCCAGCGTTACATGAAGCGAAATATGCGCAGCAGTTCTTCCAGTTCCGCCTGCTGTCGGACAACAGACTGGAAGTGACCAGCGAATACCTGTTCCGCCAAAGCGATAACGAACGCCTGGTATGGATGCTGAAAAGCGAGGGTGAATTGCTGTCCAGTGGTGAACTGGAGCTGGATCTGGCACCAGAACAAACCTGCGTGCTTCAGCTTGTTCTGCCGGAGATAAGCTGCCCCGGCGATCTCTGGCTCAATGTTGAAATCCGGCAGATAAAGGCAACCTCATGGAGCAAAGCCGGGCATTGTTGCGCTCAGGCGCAGTGGCAGTTGCCGTCAGCGTTAGCGCAGCCCACGACCATTCCCGCCGGTTCTGCTCCGTTGCTGCAAATGGACGACAGACACGTTGATGTGTTCCACGGTGACCAGCACTGGCGTTTCGAGCGTAGAAGCGGTTTGCTCAGCCAGTGGTTTAGCCATCAACGCCCTGCGCTGCTCACGCCTTTGCAGGATAACTTCACTCGTGCGCCGCTGGATAATGACATCAGCATTAGCGAGGCCGCGCACATTGATCCTAATGCCTGGGTGGAACGCTGGAAGGCCGCAGGCATGTACGACCTGACGCCGGAATTGTTGAGTTTCGACGTGGGCAGGCTGAGCAACGGCGTGTTGGTTCGCACCGTTCATCGCTGGCAGGGCAACGGTAAAACGCTGTTTATCAGCCACAAAAACTATCTCATCGACAGCCTGGGTGAGCTGCATATTACGGTGGATGTGGACATTGCCTTCGGCACGCCAGCGCCCGCACGCATTGGTCTTTGCTGCCAGCTTGCAGATATTGAATCTGAGGTGACCTGGTCTGGCCGTGGCCCACATGAAAACTACCCCGACCGTAAAAGCTCAGCGCTGTTTGACCAATGGACGCTGCCGCTGGCCGACATGTACACGCCTTATGTTTTCCCGAGCGAAAATGGCCTGCGCTGCGACACTTCACGACTTGAGTACGGCAGCCACCGCTGGCGAGGGGCGTTTCACTTCAACATCAGCCGCTACAGCCAAAAACAGCTGCGGGAAACCACGCACCGGCATTTGTTAAAAGAAGAGGAAGGCTGCTGGCTGAATATCGACGGCTATCATATGGGCCTGGGTGGCGACGATTCCTGGAGCCCGAGCGTCTCTCCGGAGTTTTTGCTCTCCGGGTCGCATTATCACTACGCTGTTAGCTGGCAGAAAAAGTAAGCGAAAAAGCCGCCTGTTACCCAGGCGGCCTGAGCGTGTTCACAATAATCTGGCGATAGAAGAAATACCCTATTGCTCGTTAAAAAAATTGGAAAATCAATTCATTGATTTTCGGCTGTTCACCACGAAGAGGGAAAAACCACGCTTTTTCCCTCTTCGTCAGCAACTTTAGCGAGCCAGCCAGCCGCCGTCGACGGCAACGGTGTAGCCGTTAACGTAGTCCGACGCCGGTGAAGCCAGGAACACAACCGGCCCCATCAGGTCAGACGGAAGCCCCCAGCGCCCCGCAGGAATACGCTCCAGGATCTCGCTGCTGCGTTCCGCATCCGCTCTTAACTGCGCGGTGTTGTTGGTGGACATATAGCCCGGCGCAATCGCATTGACGTTGATGTTGTGTTTCGCCCATTCATTCGCCATCAGCCGGGTGATGCCCATGACGCCGCTTTTGGACGCCGTATAGGACGGCACGCGGATCCCGCCCTGGAATGAAAGCATCGATGCAATATTGATGATTTTGCCCCCGGTTTCCTGCTTAATAAATTGCTTCGCCACCGCCTGAGAAAGGAAGAAAACCGTTTTGACGTTCACGTTCATTACGTCGTCCCAGTCCTGTTCGGAAAACTCGAGGGCATCCTGGCGACGAATGATCCCGGCGTTGTTCACCAGAATGTCTATGCGCCCAAAAATGGCGGCGGCTTCATTAGCCACGCTTTGCAGATTCTCATAGCGGCTCAGGTCGGCGGCGATATTCACGAAACGTCGCCCCAGCGCTTCAATTTGCTGGCGGGTTTCCACCGGTTCGGCAATATTTACGCCGATAATGTCGCAGCCCGCCTGCGCCAGGCCAACCGCCATGCCCTGCCCCAGCCCGGTGTTACAGCCGGTCACCAACGCTACTTTTCCTGTTAAAGCAAACTTTTCTAAAACCATGGTGTACTCCTTACGTGCGATAGCGAGTTAGCGAATATCTTTCATAGCGATGTGGTCCATGTCGTCAAACGTTAGGTTTTCGCCGATCATGCCCCAAATGAAGGTGTAGCGTTTGGTTCCGACGCCCGAGTGAATGGACCAGCTCGGCGAGATCACCGCCTGTTCGTTGTGCAGGACAACGTGGCGTGTTTCCTGTGGTTTGCCCATCATGTGGAACACGATGGTGTCCTCATCCATGTCGAAGTAGAAGTAGACTTCCATGCGGCGTTCATGGGTGTGGCTGGGCATCGAGTTCCAGTTGCTGCCCTCTTCAAGGCGGGTCATACCCATGCTGAGCTGGCAGGTGTCGAGGACCTCCGGCACCAGATACTTACGAATGGTGCGCTTATTACAGCTTTCCACGCTGCCCAGCGGCGCTGCCACCGTATCTGCGCCTGTGATAATGCGGGTTGGGTACGTATGGTGTGCCGGGGCGCTGTTGTAATAGAGTTTAGCGGGTGTTGCGCTGTCCACGCTTGTGAACATCACATGCTTAGCGCCTTTACCGATATACATCGCCTCTTCTTTTTCTACGCGATATTCGGTGCCATCCACGGTAATCACGGCCGCACCGCCGATATTAATCAGCCCCAGCTCGCGGCGTTCGAGGAAATAGTTCACGCCGAACTGTTTGCCCACTTCTTCGCCAATAGAAACGCTTTTATTCACCGGCATAATGCCGCCAATCACGATGCGATCAATATGGCTGTAAACCATCGTATATGTATCGACTTCGAAAATCTTCTCAACTAAAAACTCTTTTCTAATTCCGGCGGTGTCCAGCGTTTTAGCGTGATCGCTGTGAATACTTTGTCTGATATCCATATTTAATTCCTTAGTTAACGTCAATTTTAATGCGAGTGGGCCCGTGGCGTAATTGATGCCATTAGAGTATTTATTAATTAAATGTGTTTTTAAGCGGTATTAACGTACCCGTTATTTCGCGATAATCACCTCTTGTTCCAGCTTTTCTTTTTTAACCTGTTTAGCCCAAAGCGCGGTAATAATCGGCACCACTACGGAAGTCACAATCACGCTGGTTGCTACCAGAGCTGTGGCCGCAGGAGCCGCTGGCGCAAACTCGGGCACCATCTGCGCGATCAATACGGGCGTGGCCACCGCTGCACCAGCCGTGCTGGACGCCGCCACGCCTGCGGTACCGTCGCCACCCCCGAGGAACTTATCCGCAAGGATTAAAGGAATGCCGGTGATGATAATCACCGCAAAGCCCAGGAATATCCCGGCAAAACCCGTTTCGATAATCACCTGTAGTTTGATGGTGTTACCGAGTGCAAAGGCAAAGAACGGGATCAGTGTTTGTACCGCCCCGCCGAACATTTTCCGCAGATCTGGATCAAGGTTACCGAGTACAAAGCCCACCAGGAACGGCAGCACCGCCCCGACAAACAGCTGCGGCTCGAAAGAGGCAATCCCCGCGGTGCCCAGCACAACCATCGTCATCAGTGGCCCTGACTCCAGCGACATCAGCACAAACGCCCCTGACTCTTCTTTAGAACCGTACTGATTCATCAGCGCGGCATACAGCCCACCGTTTGTCATGTCCATCGCTGCAACCAGCGCCAGCGTTGAGATCCCGGCAAAAATCCCGGCCTCAACGCCGTTCAGCGGCAGAAACGACCCGACGGCCATCGCCACAACCCATGCAGTGGCTATTTTGGTTACCACCAGGACACCAGACTTTTTCAGCATGGTACCCGTGGCTTTAAGCTCAATGGATGCCCCCATACAAAAGAACCAGACGGCAAGTATCGGTACCGTCCCGGTAATTAGCCCGTTGGTAAATGAGCCAAGATATTTACCGGTGCCGGGAGCAAATGTATTACACAGGGCACCTAAAAATAGCGGCACAAGCATTAATCCCCCGGGGATTTTGTCTATTGCCTTCTTGATTTGCATGTTTGTTTCCTCAGTAAAAGATAAAAGAAATTAACCGTTTTATTGAAAAACCCCAAAAGTAAACCTCCGTGAATAATTCACGGATAATTTACGACTTAATTAATACAGACTAACTACTGACTTATGGCCCTGGACTTCATACCGAAATTAACGGCATTTGATATTCGCTCGGTGGTCGCCAGTAAATGGCTTAAATACTCTTCCTTTTTGCCATTGGTAAATTGAGAAACCATCCCCGTCAGGCCAATGGCACAAAGTACGTCACCTTTGGTGTCAAATACCGGGGCGGAAATACAGCGAATTTCATTAATGTTCTCGCCGTCATCGTAGGCCCAGCCCTGCTGCCTCACTAAGGCAAGATGCTCAATAAAGCGCTGCTTATCGGTGATGGTCGTTTCCGTTTTTTTCACGAAAGTAGCCTTCGCCAGAATCTGCTCAACCTGTTCTGTCTGACGCCATGCCAGCAGAATTTTCCCTAATGACGTACTGTGTAGCCGAATGCGCTTCCCTTCCCAGGACGTCAATATAATCGCCTGTGGTGACTGAATTTTGCTGAGGAAAAATGCTTCATCACCTTCCATAATGCCCTGATGGCAGGTCAACCCGGTGAGTTCAACCAGCTCGTGCAGGTACGGAATAGCTTCCAGGCGAATATCCAGCCCGCTGGCCGCCAGGCCGCCCAGCTCAAACAGGTGCAGCCCGAGCGCGTAACGCCCGTCAACGCGAAGACGCAGCATTTGCGTGGCGCACAGCACCTCCAGCAAATGGTGCGTGCTGCTTTTTGGGATCGCCAGTTGGGTGCTGATTTCGCTAAAACTGGCGCTACCTTTCTCCGCAATAAAATCAAGAATAGCCACCAGCCTGACGGCTGCGGGGGCTTTGCTCTCTTTTAGGCTCTCTGGAATACGCATGTTTATTTCCGCTTTGATTATTTGTTTTATATATAGAATGCTCGTTTGTTTTATATATCGAACTTATTTTGCTGCGAATTAACTCGTCGTTTTGTTTCATATATAGAACAGTGCAACTCATATGTGAAACAATATACGGAAATTAGCCTAAAAAACGTTAAGGGAAGCAACTTATTATCCTGTCAGGTTATTTATAATTTAAATGCGTGAAGTGGATGACATTTCCATATTTCACTAATATCTTTATTTTTTAATGGTGGCTATTTAATAAAAAAGACGTTCCCGCCAGTATTGAATAAAGGATGTTATATGATTGTTGGAAACATTAATGAGCTAGGTTTAAATCCGTGGCTGCCATCGAAAATAATCGAGGCCCTGGATTATGTTTTGAAGAATATCAATGCCGATTCTCCGACGGGGAAATACGCGGTTGCAGGCGAGAATGTGTGGGCTTTAGTCATTGAGGGTAATACGCGATCCGCCTGGGAAGCGCTCCCGGAGTATCATGAAAGATATCTGGACGTTCAGCTTGTGCTAAGTGGGCAAGAAGGTATGGCTTTTAGCCTGAAGCCACCACATACGGAAATGATGGAGGATAAGCTGGCAAAAAGTGATATTGCTTTTATTAAAACGCCGGATGATGAAAGGATTATTAACCTGAATGTCGGGGACTTTATTATTTTTTATCCCGGTGAAGTTCACAAGCCACTTTGCATGATTAATGGCAATGCCGCCCCAGTCAAAAAAGCGGTCATTAAAATAGCGAAGGATTATTTGTAATACCCCCCGGGCATCTTATTTAAGATTATGCCCGGGGATAATAAAACTACCGTGTCAGGCTAAAGCTTTCGTCGATAAGCCCCAGAATGAATTCATCCGGCACCTTGTCAATTAACACCGTTACCCAATGCTCTTTGTTCATATGGTAAGCGGGTAAAATACCGGGCTGCATTCTCAGCGAACCAACGGCGCCCGGCATGACTTTCACATTAAGAATATCAACGACCTCATCACTTTCCAGCCCCAGCTTTGCGGCGGAAATACTCAGCACCACGCCAAACCATTTACGCTTATAGCGATGCCGGAGCACGGCGTAATCCTTAAATTTATCCCACGGGTAGTCCGGCTCAACCTGGTACTTGTCAAACACCGCCGTGAACAGCGCTTCTCGTTTCATCGTTTTTCCTTAACCGCGTGCCCCGGAAAACTTATCCGGGCCCGCGGTTAGTATAACTATAATTATTCGTTAGCGGATGTTCGGGTTCACTTTGGGAGAGAGCACTTTCTTGTCCGGGCTTATCACCAACCAGACGGAGAAACAGACAATCACCGCGCCGATAATAAATACTTCGCTGATGGTTTCATGCAAAATGAGGTATCCCCACAGCACGCCAAACGGCGGAATTAAAAAGGTCACCGTGAGGCTGCGTAATGGCCCGATGTCGGCGATTAAACGGAAGTAAAAAATATAGGCCACGGCGGTGCAGAGAATACCTAATCCCAACACGCTGAACCAGACATTGCCTTGTAACCAGTTTATGGAAGGACCGGTCGCCACGCTCCAGGCAAAGAACGGCAGCAGGAAAAGCACGGCACCAATTTGACTGCCAAATGCGACGATTTTAGGGTCAAGCCCGCCCTTGTTGGAGATCCAGAGGCGGGTTAAAAAACCCGCCACGCCGTAGCAGCTCGTGGCGACCAAACAGGCAATAATCCCGGCGATTTTATCCTCGTTTGATTGTGCGTCACCGACCGAGGTAATCACCATAATCCCCGCCAGGCCCAGTACTACCCCCAGCCATTTTCGTGCCGTTAATTTTTCACCAAAGAAAGAAAAACCAATAATGGCGCCCATTAGCGGCGTGGTCGCGTTTAAAATAGCGGAGTATCCGGCCGGTAGCCATTTTGCGGCCAGACAATACATAAAGAAAGGCAGCCCGGAGTTAATCGCGCCTAAAATAAGCGCCGAACGGAATTTACCCTCAAAGCGAAAAGAAGATCTAAGGGTGACAAGAATCACCGCCAGCCCGACAAAACCAAAAAACACCCTCAAAAAAGCTGTGTTTACCGCCCCAAACTCGGGCGTGGCTATTTTCATAAAAAGGAAGCTGGCTCCCCACACTGCGGCAAGAAATAACAGCCTGATATAATCTGACACACGCATGCCTTCACCCTTCCCCATAAAATAAGCGCTCGTTTATCATTTTGTTCGCTTAAACACGCTAAACCAGCAAGACTTTAAACGAGCGCCGGGGAAAGAAAAACCGTTTTCTGTTTGTGGAGAATTAGTTAGCAAGATTTAGGGGAAAGTAGACGACCCGCCAAACTCGAGATAAATTTTTGCCAGATTCTGGAACTGATTAAAGCGGTTTTCATCCAGCAACAGTTCTGCCTGGCGGCGTTTTTCCTGGGCATCGAGCCAGAATGAAATACGTGCCGCGCCTTGACGATAGCGCACTTCATTTAAGCGCTCTGACTTACGCGCAAGCTCAAGCCCCTCCCGGAGCCTTATTTCCTGCTCCAGCAATTGATTACGCAGGGAGAGTTCGTCTTCAATGCTGCTCATCGCTTTATAAAGCGACTGTTTAAACGCCAGCACCCGCTGCTCGTAATCGTTACGGGCGATTTTCACCTCCACGCCCCGCTGCCGCCAGTCCAGGAACGGCAGCGTCAGACTTGCGCCCACGGAAGCGATGGGATTATGCAGCACGTTCAGCAGCGAGCTGCTGCCGGAACCCAGCGATCCCGTCAGGGTTAACGCGGGATAGTATTCGGTACGCCGTATATCAACGTTGGCCAGGGCTTCACGTACCCGCCACTCTTGCGCGCTGATATCAGGTCGGTGTCTCAGTACGCTGGCAGGAATATTCGCGTTAACTTGCGGCAGAGGGCCGTTGGGCAGTTTTGTTGGCTCAACCACTGAGTTGCCCGGAGCGGTCCCCAGCAATACGGCCTGCTGATTCAGCACCTGCAGGCGATCTCGCTGCAGCCCGGTAAGTCGGTTTTCCTGCGCGAGCAAACTTTGCTGCGCGTCCACGACATCCAGCGCGGAAGCACCGCCTGCACGATAGCGAGACTCGGCCAGACGCAGCGTCTCTCTTGAATAGCCAATGCTCTGCTGGAGGACGGCAATCTGCTGGTTCACAAAGCCAATGCGCCAGTAATTATTGCTGGCCTCGGAAAGCAGCGTCAGGCGTGCGGCGCGTAAATCTTCTTCGCTGGCATGACTTGCCCACTCCGCCGCATCGCGCTGGCGGGCTATTTTGCCCCAGAGATCCAGCTCATAGCTGGTGTTGAGGCTGGCGCTACTGCCTTTTGTCCAGCCCGACGAGTTATTGAGCTGATTTTTCCCGTCTACGCCCAACGAACCTTTCAACCCGGGATCGTTGGAGATACCGACTCTTTCCGCGTCTAGTCGCGCCCTGTACACCCGAAGCACGGCAATAGCGACATCGTTATTGCTTGCCATGACCTGGCGCAGCCAGTTATCGAGATGGGGATCGTTAAACGCTTGCCAGTCAAATGGCGCCAGGTCGTGGGTAGCATCGCTCTTGTCCCAGCTGGCGGGATAGCGTACTTCCGGCGCGTGATAGTCGCTTTTCAGCGTATTAGCGCAGCCTGCGCTGAGCGCGGCGGCGAGGCACAAAGCCAAAGGTGATAATATTTTCATAGGTTACTCGCTGGCCAGTGAAACGACCGGGTCCATCCTTGCCGCTTTGCGGGCGGGGAGATAACCGAAGATCATGCCGATTAACGTTGAGCAGAAAAACGCGACTGCTGCGGCCTGCCACGAATAAATCGCCGTGAACATACCGCCTGCCAGGGCGGTAAATAGCGCACCAGCGGCATACGACAGGGCAATACCCAGCGCACCGCCAATCAAGCAAACCAGCACGGCTTCAATCATAAACTGCTGCATAATGTCGCTCCGCCGCGCCCCTACCGCCATGCGCACGCCGATTTCATGGGTTCGTTCGGTGACCGACACCAGCATGATATTCATCACGCCGAGACTGCCGATCATCAGCGAGATACAGGCAACCATCAGAATTAAAATGCTGAAGGTCATCGAAGTGCGTTCGATAGATTTTCTGATCTGCTCGAAGTTATAAAGCTGGAAGTCTTTAACGCCGTGGCGCTGGGTCAATAGCTGCGAGATGGCGCTCACCGCAGCTTCGTTAGCCACGTTGTCTTTTAGCCGGACACTGATGCTGGTCAGCACCGTTTTACCGACCATGCGGTACATCACCGTGCTGTAGGGCATCCATACGGTGATACGATTGGGTGCATAGCTGCGATTGTTGCTTTGGGCGATACCCACCACGCGTGCCGGAACGGAGCCCAGGAAAACAATTTGCCCCAGCGCCTGCAGCCCGGCCTCATCAAACAGCGCCTTACGGGCGTTCTCATCGATAATCACTTCCTGCAGGGCGTTACGGTCGTCCCTGAAGGTTGTCCCTTGCAAAAGCTGAATGCCGTTAACGCGGAAGTGATCTCGCCCGACGCCGTTGATCGACGCGGTTGCGGATTTACCGAGAAAACGAATGTTGTCCGAGGCGCTAACCTCCGGGCTTACGCTGTCGACGAAACCCTGCTTTGCCAGCGCCTCCGCGTCTGCTGGCACCAGCGTCCGAATGCCTTCGATACCGTCATCAAAAAAGTCCCGGCCCGGATAAATGCTGACGACGTTGGTCCCCAGGTCCTTAATATTCTCCAGCGTTTTCTGCTTCGCGCCCTCGCCCAACGCCACAACCGTGACAACGGCGGCAATACCGAAAATTATCCCTGTCATGGTTAGCGTGGTGCGTAAGCGATGCGCATTCATCGCTTTAAGCGCCATTTGCAGCGATTCTCGCGTGCGGTCGAGCAGACTTTGCCAGCGGCTTTGGCGGGTGCGATTAGGCGGCGGCAGCGTTTGTGTGGCCGTTACGTGGCTGCCGCTGTCGGCGATGATTTCGCCGTCCCGCAGTTCGATAATGCGCTGAGCGTGCCGGGCCACTTTCATGTCGTGGGTCACCATCACGACCGTATGACCACGCTGGTTAAGTTCGCTCAGGATGGCTAACACCTCCTGACCTGACTGAGAATCCAGCGCGCCGGTCGGCTCATCGGCAAGAATAATCTCCCCGCCATTGATCAACGAGCGGGCAATACTGACGCGCTGCTGCTGGCCGCCAGAAAGCTCGCCGGGCTTATGGTGCTCACGCCCTTCCAGCCCCAGCCTGCCAAGCAGTGCGGCGGCACGCAGGCGACGCTTGTCACGTTCACTGTTGGCGTAAATAGCCGGGATCTCAACGTTGCCGAGGGCGCTAAGGTCAGGCATCAGGTGGTAGCGCTGGAAAATAAAACCGATATGCTCTCGCCGCACTCGAGCCAGTTCATCCGGCGAAAGCTGGGCGGCATTTTGCCCGCCGATGTAGTAATCGCCGCTGTCAGGTACATCGAGGCAGCCCATAATGTTCATCAAGGTCGACTTACCCGATCCTGATGCACCGATGATCGCCACCATTTCCCCGGCGGCGATGGTCAGATCGATATTTTTCAGCACGGTTAACGCTTGCCCGCCGTTGCCGTAGGTCCGGCTAATGCCCTTTAGCTCGATGATGTTACTCACAGGACAAACCCTTCCCCAGGTGCTTTCTCACCTGGCTGTGACAGCACGACATTTTCCCCGACTTTTACGCCCTCGAGGATCTGAATATCGACGCTGTTGGTGATCCCTGTTTTCACCTCTCGGGCCTCCAGCTTGCCGTCGGCCCGCAGCACCTGTACTTCCTGTTTATTTCCTTCGGCTTTATGCACGGCCTGAATCGGGACCAGCAGCGTGTCTTTGGCCTCTCCGGCCAGCAGCGTGACCTGTGCCGTCATCGCAATACGGAGGCGATTTTCCGGATTCGGCACGTCGAGCAGCGCGTTGTAATAGACGGACGCATTGGACGTGCCAGAGCCAGATGCCGTGCTGCTGCCAGCAAGAGAGTCATCTTTCATCACCGACTCCGGCGCCAGTTCAACGGTGCGCAGCCTCGCGTCATAATGTTTGTCCGGCTCAGAGAAAATAGTGAAACGGGCTTTTTGCCCTGCTGAAATGCGGGTGATATCGGCTTCAGAAATCTGAGCCTTGATGGTCATGACGTCGAGACGAGCCAGCTTGATGATGGTCGGCGCACTTTGGCTGGAGTTCACGGTCTGCCCTTGCTGCGTGACAACGGCGATAACAATCCCGTCCATCGGTGCCACGACTCGCGTATAGCCAAGATCGACTTTTTTCTTATCCACTTCTATTTGCGCCTGAACAAGCTTGGCATTCAGAGACAGCAATTCTGCCCGAGTAGTGGCAAGCGTAGCTTCTGCAGACTCAAAATCTTCGCGCGAGCTGGCATCTTCGCTCAGCATCTGGCGCTGGCGTTTGAACCGTAGCTCAGATTGTTTCAGGAGCGCTTGCTTAGCCTGCAGATCGGCTTTGACTACATTGAGCGCGGCTTCGGCGTTACGCAGTTCGTTACGCTGCGGCACATCATCAATGTCGGCGATGGACTGCCCTTTGGTGACATGGTCTCCCAGCTTCACTTTGAGCGACTTGACCTGGCCTGAAACCTGCGCCCCGACGTTAACGCGCTCGATAGCATCGATTCGCCCGGTAGCCAGGACAGAGTTTTCGATATCGCCCTTGCGTACAGGAGCAGTCACATAATCAGGTGTATCCGGGCTTCTGAGGAAGAAGAACAGAGCGATAGTCAGGAGGATGATCAGCGCCACGGCCAGGGCAATGGCACGGCGAGAAAAGTGTTTCAATAGCATTGGGCAGGTTTTCCATAACAATAAAAGCGATGATCCCAGAAACTCATAATGAACGCCCCAGTCTCTACTGGAGCTAAACACGTTTCATCTGTTTGGATTTTATTCAGGTCGGCACAAAAGGCTACCTGTTTACCTCACTGAGACTCATTCCGCTTAGTATTGTTCCTGCCATGAGAGATTATTCTGTGTGATTCATGCCTTGTCGTGCGGCGGCAATGAGAGCGTAAACGTGCTGCCGCGCCCAGGCTCGCTGACTACGCTGATTTTGCCGCCGTGCAGTTCCGCAATGGTTTTCACAATCGCCAGCCCCAGCCCGGTGTTTTCCGTGGCGCTGCGGGAGGCTTCTCCCCGGAAAAAGCGATCAAAAATCAGCGGCAGATGTTCGGGTTTGATGCCTTCTCCATCATCACTCACGCTCAATATCACCCGTTCATCGGCAATTTTTGCACTGAGCGTGATATGCCCTTTTTCAGGCGTGTGGCGCAGGGCATTAGAGAGCAAATTTGAGAGTGCCCGCTGGATAAGCTGCGGGTCAGCATAGAATGAAACGTCCCCCCGGCTTGCGAGGGTAATCTCTTTTTCTTCTGCCAGAATGTCATAGAAACCAATAAGTTTTTCGAATTCATGGGCACTGCTTAGCCATTCGGCATTCAGCACTTCGCGGCTGTTATCTGCCCGGGCAAGGAACAGCATGGAGGAGATCATGCGCGACAGCCGCTCGCCTTCTTCCACAATGGCGGCCAGCGTTTCCTGGTACTCTTCGGCGCTGCGGTCTTTGGTTTGAATGACGCTGGCGGCAGAGATCAGGTTGTTTATCGGCCCCCGCAGCTCATGGGCAATGTCCGATGAAAAGCGATTTAGCTGATGAAACGAGGCCTCAAGACGCATCATCATGCGGTCAAACGACGCCGCCAGCGCGTTCAGTTCCGGCGGCCAACGCTGATCCAGGATCCGGGTGTGCAGATCGTTAGCGTGAATTTTCTCAATTTCGGTGGTGATCGTGCGCAGCGGCGCTAGCCCCCGGCGGGAAAGCCACCAGCCAAAGGCGGCAAACAGCAGGATCGCCAGCGCGGCGAAGAATTGCATGCGCTTGTAATAGGTATTGATTATTTCGTTGTTGCCGGAGACGTTGAGCGCCGCTTGCACCAGCCATTTCTGGTTATTTTTTAGGGTGAACAGCGTGGAGGTAATTAAGTATTTTTGCCGGATATTCTCCGCGCGATAATGCCATTCCCGGTAGCTAAACCCGGGGCCAGGCAGCGGAAAATCCTGCTCCGGGATAACCATATTGTTGGATTGCGCGTACACCTTGCCTTCCGGGCTGAAGATGCGCAGCGACAGACGCTCCTGCCGCACCACGGACTCCAGCAGCTCGGTTTGCCACTCCTCTCCGTTGTCCTGCCGCTCGCCAATCGCCGTAGCAATTTCCTGCTGGAACTGGATAGAACTTTGTAGCTCCAGCTCATCTTTATGATTGAGCTGCTGGCGCATAGTCGAATAAAGCACGCCGGACACGCTGTAAAGCACGATGGCCATCGTGACGGAGAAGTAGAGCGTCAGGCGCGCCGTGATCGACAAATGCGACAGTTTTATCATCCGCGTAATTCCAGCACATACCCTGCGCCGCGCAGGGTGTGGAGTAATTTATCCTCAAAGCCGTCGTCAATTTTGTTGCGCAAGCGGCGGATGGCGACGTCTATGACGTTAGTTTCCGGGTCAAAATTCATGTCCCACACCTGCTCGGCAATCACTGTGCGCGACAACACTTCGCCCGAGCGGCGCATCAGCAGGCTTAGCAGCAAGAATTCTTTTTGCGTCAGCTCTATTCGCACCCCGGCGCGGGACACTTTGTGCCGCAGAAAATCGAGCTTCAAATCGCCCACCTGCAGCAGGTTCTCTTCAAGAATCGCGGTCGGCGGCGCGGAACGGCGCAGAATCACCCTCGCCCGCGCCAGCAGCTCGCTAAAAGAAAAAGGTTTGATCAGATAATCTTCCGCGCCCAGTTCGAGGCCGTGGACTCTGTCCTCCACATCATCCCGCGCGGTCAGAAACATGATAGGCGTCTGTTTTCCGGCCTGACGCGCCATTTCGATGATCTTCCAGCCGTCAATGCCCGGCAGCATCACGTCGAGGATCGCCAGGTCATAGTCCGTGGTCAGGAGATAATGCAGGCCATCGATACCGTTTCCGGCGACATCGACCACGAAATCGTTCTCGCGCAGCCCTTTGGCAATATACTCCGAGGCCATTTTCTGATCTTCCACCAGCAGAATTTTCATCATCACTCCTTCGTCCCCTGAGGGTTGCCGTCAAACAGCAGGAACAGCACCGGCGTAATAAACAGGGTGATCAACTGAGAGAACAGCAGCCCGCCGACAATCGCCACCCCCATCGGCTGACGCAGTTCGGCCCCCGCGCCCAGGCCCAGCGCAATGGGGATCGCCCCCATAATGGCGCAAAGCGTGGTCATCATGATCGGTCGGAACCGCTGTAAACACGCCTGCATAATGGCATCATGCGGCGTCATGCCGTGTTCACGCTGCGCCACTAACGCGAAATCTATCATCATGATAGCGTTCTTTTTGACAATACCAATCAGCAGCAGAATACCAATCATGGCAATAAACGTAAGATCGAGATTAAACAGCCTCAGGGCCAGGAGCGCCCCGACCGCCGCCGACGGCAGGCCAAGCAGAATGGTCAGCGGATGGATCCAGCTTTCATACAGCACGCCGAGAATGACGTAAATCACCGCCAGCGCCAGCACAATCAGCCAGATCTGGCTGCTCTGGGACTGCTGGAACAGCGCCGCCTGCCCGGCGTAGGTGCCGAACACAGAAGACGGCAGGTGAATCGCCTGCTGAGCCTGGGCAATGGCCGCCGTTGCATCCGACAGCGATTTCCCCGGCGCCAGGTCGAACGAAAGCGTAATCGCCGGCAGCTGCCCCTGGTGGTTGACCGCCGTCACGCCCTGGGTGCGAGAAATCGTCGTGAAGGTGGTGATCGGCAGCAGCGCCCCACTTGATGACTGGACATAGATTTTCGACAGGTCGCTTTCGTCCTGCCGGAACGGCTCCTGCACTTCCATGATCACTTCATAGCTGTCTTCCGGGGCATAAATCGTCGACACCTGGTAAGTCCCGAACGCGTCATACAGCGTGTCGCGAATCTGCTGGATATCCACGCCCATCAGCGAGGCTTTGTTTCTGTCGATAACTAATTGCGCCTGCAGCCCGTTGATCTGCGCGTCGGTATTCAGGCCGACAAAGACCCCGCTTTTTTGCATCTCCGCCATCAGCCGGTTCGCCCAGTCGTTGAGGCTGGTATCGCCGCTGCTGACGGCCTGCAGCGTGTACTGATAGGTACTTTTCGCACTGCGGCCGCCTACTCGCAGGTTTTGCACCGGGCTGAAGTAAACTTTAATGCCCGGTAAATAGCCGGTTTCCGAGCGCAGCTGTTTCAGCACCGCGTCCAGCGGTGGGCGCTGACTCTGGCTTTTGAGCGTCAGGCTTAACTGCGTGGTGTCGTGGTCAACGCGGGTCAGTACATCACTGACGCTCGGATCTTTCATCAGCGTTTTACCCAACTGCTGCGCCACGCCCAGCCGCCCGAGATACGACATATCCTGCGGCGCATCAATGCTGGCGGTTACCTGCCCGATATCTTCCTGCGGGAAGAACCCCTTCGGTGAAAACCAGTACAGGCCGATGGTAAGCGCAATCGTGCTTAGCGCGACGCCAATCATAATCACGCGATGAGAAACCGCCCATTCCAACCCGTTCCCATACTGGCGGCGCAGCGCTTCGAACCCACGCTCAAAGACCTGGCTCCAGCGCGGTTCAGGTTTATCTTCCGGCGTGTGCTCACGAATAAGTTTTGGAACCAAAAGCGGAATAATGGTCAACGATGCCGCAGCGGAAACCAGAATCGTCAGCGATACCACGTAGGCAAACTCGTGGAAAAGCAGGCCAATCGTGCCCGGCATAAAGAAGATCGGAATAAACACCGCCACCAGGGAAAGTGAAATAGAAATAACGGTGAACGCCACCTCTTTCACCCCTTTCAGCGCGGCGCGATACGGCGTTTCCCCCTCTTCCATGTAGCGCATGATGTTCTCCAGCACCACAATCGCATCATCCACCACCAGGCCGACGGCGATGGTCAGCCCCATCAGCGAGATATTGTCGAGGCTCAGACCAAAGGCATACATCAGGCCGAATGCGCCGAGCAGAGAAATCGGCAGGCTGAGCGCCGGAATGATCGTCGCCCGGATATGGCGCAGGAACATCAGGATCACCATCACTACCAGGGCAATGGTCAACAGCAGCGTCAGCGTCACGTCATGAATCGCCGCACGGATCGACAGCGAGCGGTCATTAAGAAACTTCACGCTAACCGACGACGGCATCTGCGCCTGTAGTTTTGGCATCAACTGGCGAATGGCGTCGATGGTGGAAACAATGTTCGCGCCGGGCTGGCGCTGCACGCTGAGTACAATCGCGCGGTTACCGTTCACTGCGCTGTAGCTCAGCGTATTTTCGATGCTGTCCTGCACGGTGGCCACATCTGAAAGCCTGACCGGCTGGCCGTTTCGCGTGGCAACAATAACTTTGGCGAAGTCCGCCGCGTTGCGCAAATCGCCGCTGGTTTGCAGCATCACCATCTGGCGCTTACCGTCCAGTTCGCCGATCGGCGAGTTGTTATTAGCGTTTGCCAACGCGGTATGTACGTCTTCCAGCGTCAGATTGGTGGCCGCCAGCTTGTCCGGGTTCACCTCCACGCGCACGGCATAGCGTTTCTGCCCCAGCACGGTCACCTGCGCCACGCCGTTCAGGGTGGAAAGCGCCGGTGAGATCAGGTCATCCGAGAAGCGGTTCAGGTCGGAAAGCGCCATTGACGGCGAGTCGATGCCGATTTGAATGATCGGCGCATCCGCCGGGTTAATTTTGCGGAATGAAGGCGGCGTGGTCATCTGCGACGGCAGCTGTTTTAACGCTTGGTACAGTGCGGACTGCACGTCCACCGCCGCCGAATCAATATCCCGCGACGGATCAAACTCAATGACGATAGTCGTGGCACCCTCGAGACTGTTGGAGGTCATGTTCACCACGCCAGGAATCGTCGACAGCTTTTTCTCCAGCGGCGTTGCCACCGATGACGCCATGGTTTCAGGGCTGGCACCGGAAAGCGAAGCGCTGACCTGAATCGTCGGTGTGTCGTAGTTAGGCAGCGCGGCAATGGGCAGTTTAAACCAGCACACCGCGCCGGCGACCATCACCGCCAGCCACAGCAGCATCACGGCAATCGGCCGTTTCAGGCATTGTTCCGCAAATGTCATGATGAAGACCCCGCTGGCGCGTTAACCACCTTCACGGACATCCCCGGCCGCAGGGCATTAGCACCCTCCAGCACCACTTTCATGCCGGGCTGAATGCCGCTCACCACCGCCATTTGCTGCTGGATGCGCAACAATGTAACCGGTTGCGTTGTGGCGTGCATTTGGGCGTCGATAACGTAAACAAAATGCCCGTCGGGGCCGTCCTGCACGGCCTGAGGCGGTAAAACAACGACATTCGGCGTGCTGCCCGCGCTGACCGTAATATTCTGATAAGCGCCCGGCCAGAGCTGGTTTTCACCGTTCGCAAAACGGGCTTTAAAGTTCACCGTGCCGCTGTCCTGGCTGACGGTGTTATCGATAAAACTGAGCGTGCCGGTCACCGGTTTTCCGCTGGCGTCGGTCACCTGTACTTCTACCGGCCCCTGATGCTGCGCGGCGACCACGGCGTTGAGATCCTGCTCCGGCAGGGTAAATTCTGCGCCGATCGGATCAAATTGATTGATGCTGACCATTGGTAACGTGCTGCCCGGCTGCGCAAGGCTGCCGATGTGCACGTTCAAGGCACCTGTTTTGCCGCTAACGGGCGCGTAAATCCGGGTATAGGCGAGCTGCGCCTGGGCGGTGTGAATATCATCCTGGGCAGACTTATATTGTGCCGCCGCCTGCTGTTGCGCACTGACCAGCGCATCCCAGTCGGAAGAAGAGATGTAGTGGGTTTTCAGCAACGGCTGCCCACGGCTGAGGTCGCGGTCGGCTTTATCCAGCTCGGCTTTAATCACCCCCAACTGGGCCTGGGCATGGCCCAGCGCGGCCTGTTCTTCGGCATCATCCAGCACAAACAGCAATTGCCCTTGCTTAACAAAATCCCCTTCGTTGAAGGCAACCTGGCTCACCGGGCTGGTGATTTGCGCGCGAATGTCCACCTCATTGAGCGACACAAGATGCCCCTGGGTGGAGAACGTCAGCGGCAGCGTTTGGCTGGCCGCGGCGACCAGGCTAACTTTCGGCAGCGCCGTTTTCTTTTGCGTTGCCGGAGAGGAGGCCTGGGAGTACAGCCAGAGTCCCGCCGCCCCCGCCAGCACGCAGGCCATCGCCAGCCCTTTTTTTGACCGTTTTATGTTCATGATGCAGCGCTTCTCTGAGTCCTGGTATAGCAGGAATGTTACGCCCGTCACGCCAACAGAACGCCGCCACTAAAATGACAAGTTTGTAATTTTGCTTCTCATTCAATTTTCTGCCAGGATTCCTCGCCCTCTTTTTCACGGCCTCCGCAGCCAGAATTAACGGGCGGAAAAGGACGGCGCTTTTTAACTCAAAGGCAGACAGGAATCTCAATGAAAACAAAGACTGAAGCGGAACACCGCGCCGCCAAACGGCGCTGGCTGAATTCCCAGGACTCGGGGTATCACCAGGCGATGAGCAACCGTCACGTACAGATGATTGCCATCGGCGGCGCCATCGGTACCGGCCTGTTTCTCGGCGCAGGTGCGCGCCTGCAGGCGGCAGGGCCGGCGCTGGCATTAATCTATCTGGTTTGCGGTATTTTCTCTTTCTTCATCCTTCGCGCTTTGGGCGAGCTGGTTATCCATCGCCCGTCCAGCGGCAGTTTCGTCTCCTACACCCGTGAATTCCTCGGTGAAAAAGCCGCCTACGTTTGCGGCTGGATGTATTTCGTTAACTGGGCGATGACCGGCATCGTGGATATCACCGCTGTGGCGCTCTATATGCACTACTGGGGCGCGTTCGGCGATGTGCCGCAGTGGGTCTTCGCCCTCGGCGCACTGGCCGTGGTCGCGGCGATGAACATGATTGGCGTGAAGTGGTTTGCCGAGATGGAGTTCTGGTTTGCGCTGGTCAAAGTGTTGGCCATCGTCGCCTTCCTGATCGTCGGCACCATTTTCCTCGGCACCGGGAAACCGATTGACGGCAACAGCACAGGCTTCCATCTGATAACCGATAACGGCGGCCTCTTCCCGCACGGGCTGCTGCCAGCGTTGGTGTTGATTCAGGGGGTTGTATTTGCCTTCGCTTCTATCGAATTAGTCGGCACCGCCGCCGGGGAATGTAAAGACCCGAAAACCATGGTACCGAAGGCCATCAACAGCGTGATCTGGCGTATTGGCCTGTTCTATGTTGGCTCCGTGGTGCTGCTGGTTCTGCTGCTGCCGTGGAACGCCTATCAGGCGGGGCAAAGCCCGTTCGTGACCTTCTTCTCGAAGCTCGGCGTGCCTTACATCGGCGATGTGATGAACATCGTGGTATTAACCGCCGCGCTCTCCAGCCTGAACTCCGGCCTGTACTGCACCGGGCGTATTCTGCGTTCGATGTCGATGGGCGGTTCCGCACCTCAGTTCATGTCGAAAATGAGCAAGAATCAGGTGCCGTATGCCGGGATTCTGGTCACCAGCGGCGTGTACGTGCTTGGCGTGTTCCTCAACTATCTGGTGCCTTCGCAGGTGTTTGAGATCGTGCTGAATATGGCGTCTCTGGGCATCATTACCTCCTGGGCGTTTATCGTGCTGTGCCAGATTCGCCTGCGCAAGGCGATAAAAGAAGGGAAAGCGGACGACGTGAGCTTCAAGCTGCCGGGCGCGCCGTTTACCTCCTGGTTGACACTGCTGTTCCTGCTTGGTGTGCTGGTATTGATGGCGATGGACTACCCGAACGGGACGTTCACCATTGCATCTATTCCGGTACTGGCGATTCTGCTGACGCTGGGCTGGTTTGGCGCTCGCAAGCGCGTGCATGAAGTGGCTCAGCAGGTTCACGATCACCACGAGTAGTGCCCCTCGCCCTGACCCTCTCCCCACCGGGGAGAGGGAATCAAGCAGACACCCTCTTAGTCACAAATCCCCAGGATTATGTAAGGACGGTAAATATTCCGTTCACTTCCAGCCTTTTTTATATGCAGCCACCGCATCAGTGAACGTCTCAGGGGAATCACCGTCATTCCCCCGAGACCCCGGACTCCCGGCCAAATAAATCGACCGCTGAAGCGGCAGACCTCCGTTTTATCTCCCAGTCCTGGGTCGGCTGAGATGCGTTCCCGACGCTCTAAACCTCCGGCCGTTCCCGACGGCCGGACCCTGGCCAGTCGGAGAGAAAACGGAGGCGATTTAAGCCGGAACCGTGCCTCGCTTTTAGCCCACAGCCATTCTGAAAGTCATTGTTGCTTCAAGTCCTACAGCCACGCCCTTGTTCTCGGCTCTCAGCGCCCCCGGCTATGACCCAACTCAGGCGGGGTTGAGCTGTCGGGAACAGCGAAAGAGAGCGATCGTCGGGAACGAATCGCGAACGACCCCGAATGTTTGGGTGATAGCCGGTGGGTTTACCGCTTCAGCGGCGATGAGCTCGCCGGGCGCCGGGGCTGTCCGGGGGATGGCGTTATCCCCCGGACACGTTCACCGTGCTGGGAACGTGCAGGGAAAACAGATCTACGGGTGAACGGAATAACTGCTGAGCGAAAGATATCTACTGGAAGACTGTGACAGAGACGGAGGGGGAACAGCCCCTACAACACCCCGCTATACACCACCGGTCCTGTTGGCTGCCCGGTCGGCGAACCGCCCTGCGGCTCCAGACTGATGGCGATCGTCACACCTCGTGACAATGTCACGTTTCCGTTGCTAACCTGGGTCACCGATTTACTGTCCAAAAGCCCGAGCGAGACAGGCTTCGCGCCAACCGGGATAGCCCACAGCTGCAGGCTATTGCTGGCGGAGACAGAGGCCAGCTGCAGTGGCGTCAGGCGCAGCGTTTTCCGGTCGCTGTCGGCGCTAACCAACCACTGCCCCTGCTGACTGCCGCCGTTAAGTACGATAAGCGGCGCCAGCTCCGGCGCTTTGGTACTGAAGTATGGCACCAGCGCAACCGCAGCAAGCCCGGCGGCCAGCGCCCAGCCAAGATAGTTCCAGCGCCAGCGGGAAGGCACGACGACATTGCGCTCGGGCGGCAGGCTAAGCTGAATTTTCTTCCACACGGTTTCCGGCGGATGTTGGGGTTGGAGTTGACTGTCCAGCCCACCAAGCAGGGTTTGCCAGCGCCCCACGAGGGCGGCGAGGTCCGGCTCAGCCTGGAGTCGTTTCTCGAACCGTAAGCGGGCGCTGCCGCGCAGCGTACCCAGCGCGTATTCAGAGGCCAGGGCGTTATCTCGTTGTTGGCTACTGTTCATAGTCCGACGCAATCCTTAAGGTGATCCAGCGCCCGGCGGATCCAACTTTTCACCGTGCCGAGCGGCTGTTGTAGCCAGTCGGCGATATCGCCGTGAGACATGCCCTGGTAGTAGGCCAGCACCACGCTTTGCCGCTGCTCGCTGGTCAAATTGTCCAGGCACCCGCGCAGGCGGCCTGCCTGCTGTTCATCGCACCAGTCGTTGTCCCCTTCACTTTCACTATCAGCCGCGTGGTCGCTGAGTTCGTCTTCCTGATTTGCCGCGCGGGATTGGCCACTGCGCAACCAGTCGATACAGCGGTTGCGGACAATGTGGGTCAGCCAGGTCTCGGGGGCGCTTATGGCCGGATCGTAGCCTGACGCTTTATTCCAAACAGTAAGAAAAGCGTCGTGCAGAATCTCTTCGGCCCACGCCCGGCGCTGAACGGTACGCAGCGCCACGGCAAACAAACGGGGAGACGTCAGGCGATAGAGTTGTTCAAATGCGCGGCGGTCGCCATCAGCAACCGCCTGCATCAGTTTTACCTGCTGTTCTACCAGAGTTTTATCCATAGTTTTCTCGACCAGGCGACGAGCCTGGATCGAGTATAGACACTCACTTCGGCATCAGGACGGTATCAATCACGTCTATCACACCATTTTTCTGGTTTACGTCATAAGTGCTGATATTGGCGATGTTGCCTTTCCCGTCTTTGAGCTGAATATTGTGTGGGCCGTTATTCATGATCCAGAGCGGCTGGCCGTTCACCGTTTTTAATTCCGCGCTGCCGCCACCCTGCTGGATTTTTTTCTCCAGCGCTTTCATGTCGTATTTTCCTGCCACCACGTGATAGGTCAGGATGCTGGTCAACGTGGCTTTGTTTTCCGGTTTAACCAGATTGCTGACCGTGCCCGCCGGCAATTTGGCAAATGCAGCATCGGTTGGGGCAAAGACGGTAAACGGCCCTTTGCTCTCCAGCGTATCGACTAAACCGGCGGCTTTCACCGCCGCCACTAGCGTGGTGTGATCTTTAGAATTCACGGCATTCTCAACAATATTTTTTGACGGATACATTGCTGCACCGCCCACCATCACGGAATCGTTCGTCATTGAGGCAATGCTCAGCGTACTGAAAAAAGCAGAGGCGCACACGGCGGAGGCAAAATACTTGTTCATGTTGAATTCCTCAATTGTAGGGAGCAAGAGAGTTGCTCACATTCTGATATACGGTTGAGGGTGCGCCGCTGGATGCAGTAAAAATAAAAAATATTTCGTCGTTAATTTCATCAGTAATAACTTATTGTTAACGTTACGTGCGCTAATAATTTTCAAAACTTAAACACAGGAACTAACATATACAGTTCACAATCCTGACAATTGCGCATGCCGTAAACACCGCCTGATGAAGACACCCCAGAAAAAGACGCTCCAGACTCATAAGACCGCCCTTTCCCTTCTCCTGATCCCGGCCTTAACGCCTGGATTGACACAAGCCACTGAAACACAGTCCAAAGATGAATCCACGCTGCTGGTCACCGCTAAACCGACAACCGTTTCTGAGCTCGATACGCCAGCCGCGGTCAGCGTGGTGTATGGCGATGATTTGCGCCAGGCTGCGCCCCGGATAAACCTGTCAGAAAATCTAGGCGCTGTGCCGGGGCTGCAAATTCAAAACCGCCAAAACTATGCTCAGGATTTACAGCTTTCCGTGCGCGGCTTTGGTTCACGCTCGATGTACGGCGTACGCGGCGTGCGCATGTATGTGGACGGCATTCCGGCCACCATGCCCGATGGCCAGGGACAAACGTCTAATATCGATTTGAACAGCGTGGACAGCGTGGAAGTGCTTCGCGGGCCGTTTTCTGCGCTCTACGGGAACTCGTCCGGCGGCGTGGTTAACGTCAAAACAGAAACGGGCCGCCAGCCGCCGACGATCGAGGCCAGCAGCTACTTCGGCAGTTTTGGCAGTTGGCGCAACAGCGTGAAAGCCACCGGCTCAACCGGCGACGGCACGCAGGCCGGGGATGTGGACTATACGATTTCCGCCTCGCGCTTTACCACGCAGGGCTATCGCGACCACAGCAGCGCACAGAAAAACCTCGGAAATGCGAAGCTTGGCGTTCGCCTCAATGACGTCAGCAAGCTGACCTTGTTGTTCAACAGCGTGGATATTGACGCCAACGATCCCGGCGGCCTGACCAGGCAGGAGTGGCACGACAACCCAACGCAGGCACCCCGCGCCGATCAGTACAATACGCGAAAAACAACGAAGCAAACCCAGGGTGGCCTGCGCTATGACCGGCAGCTCAGTGAGCATGATGATTTAAGCGTGATGATGTACGCGGGCGTGCGTGAAACCACGCAGTATCAGTCCATTCCCGTATCTGCACATAAAAATCCAACTCACCCTGGCGGTGTGATCCAACTGGCAAGGCATTACCAGGGCATTGATACCCGCTGGACGCACAACGGCGAGCTCGGCAGCGTGCCGGTCGGCTTCACCACCGGGCTGGACTACGAGACGATGACCGAGAAGCGCAAAGGCTACGAGAACTTTGTCACGGTAAACGGCGCTACGGTATTGGGCGAGCAAGGTAACCTGCGCCGCAACGAACGTAATCTGATGTGGAACCTCGACCCGTACCTGCAAACGACCTGGCAGTTAACCGACAAACTCAGCCTCGATGCGGGCGCACGCTTCAGCTCAGTCTATTTTGATTCCAACGACTATTACATCGTGGGGAAAAACGGTGACGACAGCGGCAGCGCCAGCTATCACAAGTGGTTGCCTGCGGCCTCGTTAAAATATGCCATCAACGACGGCTGGAATATTTACACCTCCGCAGGGCGCGGGTTTGAAACGCCGACCATCAACGAACTTTCTTACCGCGACAACGGTGCGTCTGGTCTTAACTTTGCCCTGCAGCCGTCCACCAACACAACGGTAGAAGTGGGCAGTAAAAACCGCATTGGCAACGGCCTGTTCACCGCCGCCCTGTTCCAGACCGATACCGATAACGAGATCGTAGTTGATCAAAGCAGCGGCGGACGCACCACCTATAAAAATGCCGGTGAAACTCGCCGCCGTGGGCTTGAGCTTTCGCTCGATCAGCAGTTTGCCGCCGACTGGCGATTGAAAATGGCCTGGACGTATCTGGAGGCGACCTACCGCACTAATGTTTGCGGGGCAAATAACTGCAACGGCAACCGAATGCCGGGGATCGCCCGCAATATGGGGTATGCGTCGTTGGGTTACGTGCCTGAAGACGGCTGGTATGCGGGCGCAGATGTTCGCTACATGAGCGATATCCAGGCGGACGATCAGAACGACGCCAAAGCCCCGACCTACATCACCGTAGGATTGAATACCGGCTACAAGCTCCACATCCGGCAAAACTGGCTGCTGGACATCTGGGGACGAGTTGATAATCTGTTCGACCGCGATTATGTCGGCTCGGTGATTGTCAATGAAGGCAATGGCCGCTATTTCGAGCCAGCGCCAGGGCGTAACTATGGCGTGGGCGTCAACGTAAGCTACAGCTTCCAGTAAGCTTTTTCCCTCCGGCTTTTGTCGGGGGGGAGATTAAAAAAGGATTTTTATGTCACCCAACCTTACCCTTCGGGATGCCACCCAGGCAGACATCGAGACTATTTTCTCCATCCGAACCAGCGTCAAAGAGAATCATCTATCGCGCGAAGAAATGGCCGAAATGGGCATCACGCCGCAGACTATAGCCGGGATTATTGCTGAATCACCGTGCATCTGGCTGGCAGACGTGGACGGTGAACCTGCGGGGTTTGCAATGGCGATTGCCGAAGAAGCCTGCCTGTTTGCCATGTTCGTTCAGCCACAGTTTGAAGGCCAGGGCGTCGGGAAATTGTTGCTGGAGAAAGCCGAGGCGTTCCTGTTTGCCCAGCAGCCCGTTATTTGGCTTGAAACGGCGGCAAGCAGCCGCGCCGCCGCGTTCTATCAGCGCCACGGCTGGCAGCCTGTGGGGGAACAAGACGGCGAAGATATTCGCTTCGAAAAATCACGCCCCGCAGCTGCGAAATAACAACTCCCTTACCCATCGGTGCGCGCTGTCGTGATACGTGCGCTCATGCCAGGCGGCGACTTTGGTAAAACCGGGGATCGCCAGCGGCGGCTGATGGCTGACGATATCCGCGTTGCCGGCAATAAGCCTGGCGGGTACCACGGCCATCAGATCGCTGGTTTTTAAAATCTCGTTTAAAAATAAGAAGCTCTGCACCGACAGGCTAACCCGCCGTGCGCGCTTCACTTTCTGTAAAGCACTGTCGGTCACGCCGCTAAACTCCCCGCCGCTCCACGAAACCAGCGCATGATCGCAGGCGCAAAACTGATCCAGGGTGATCGCCTGCTGCCGGGCCAGGTGATGCTGCTGCCCCATCGCACACACGTAATGCTCCTCGTACAGCGTGTGAACGTGGAGGTCAGCCGGCAGCGAAAAAGTCGTCATGATAGAGAGATCAAGCTCGCCGCTTTCCAGCATCGGCTGAAGCTGGCCGTCAACTGCGTATTCTGGCCTGGCGTGAACGGTCATTCTGGCGGAACGTGAACGCTGATTCTGGTTTTGCGTGAACGCGTATTCCGGCGGAAAGTACCACG